>NZ_JBHVJT010000081.1:0-24640 GCF_042798815.1 Kitasatospora sp. NPDC057738
ATCCCTATGCGCTGTCCCGCGGCCCGGCCTTCGGCCGCAGCAGGGCCGGCGTCGGCTTCGCGCCCGACAGCCGTACGGCGGCGCCGCGGGCGAGGTCGAAGGCGAGCGCCGGGTCCTCCGTGCGGGTCCACGGCGGGCTGCCGCACCACGGCCCGATCGCCCGGAACTGCTCCAGGGCGATGCGGTGGAGCCCGGCGATGCCCGCGTAGTGGGCGAGCAGGTGCCGCAGGTGCGGCAGCCGGTCGTGGTCCGGGCGGACCCGGGCCAGCGCGGCCGCGACCTTGCGCACCGGGTCCCTGCCCAGCTCGCCGCTCAGCGTGGTGCCGAGGGCGCCGCGCAGCTCCAGCTCGTACAGCGCCTGCAGGTAGAGGCCGGGCAGCGGGCTGCCGGCCGGGGCCTTTCTGAGCGCCCGCTTGGCGAAGGCCAGCATCTTCTTGTCCGAGCCGGACCACTTGGCGCACCAGTACTGCATGGCCTGCCAGTGGCCCTCGTAGTGGAACGGCGCCCGCTCGACCAGGCCGCGCCACAGCTCCTCGAACTGCTTGGGCGTGTACTGCGCGCCGCGGGCGGCGGTCACCATGACGACCCAGGGGCCCGGGTCGGCGGGGGCCAGGAGGGCGGCCCGCTTCGCGGCCTCGACGGCGGCGGGCAGCATGGCCCGGAAGGTCAGCATGGCCTCCTCGGGCACCTCGTGGGTGCCCCGGGAGCCGCGGACCGTCCAGGCCGCCTGCACCATCCGGCCGGCCTCCAGGGTGGCCGCGTCGCAGTTGCCCGGCTCGGCCGCGCGCCAGGTCTTCAGCCAGCTGTCGTTCCGGTCGGCGATGGAGTCCAGCAGGTCGAGCCGGTACCAGCGCTCGTCCCAGTCCTGCCCGGCGGCCTCGACGTACGCGGCGGCGGGCCTCCAGTCCCCGGCCCAGGCCGCCTCGGCGATCGCCAGGGACTCCTGGCGGAGGTGCGGGGGCGGCGGCGGCCCGGCGCGGCCCGGGTCGAGCCGGTCGCGGGGGGCCATGCCGTACGTGGGCGCGTCGAACTCGGTCCGGGCCCAGTTCCGGGCCTTGTTCCTGCGGAACCTGAGGACGGCGGCGAGGGCGAGCATGCCCAGCACGCCGAGGATGAGGTACGTCACGGCGGAGCATCATCCTTGATCGCGGCTCGTGCGGGCAACGGGACGGACGGGCGCCGTGCTCCGGTGACGGCGGGCGCGCGGACGGACGGCGGAAGAAGATCCAGGCTCTTGCCCCGGCCGAATTAGTCATCTTAACTATGCATTCAGAGGCGTTGATCCACTGCACGTCGTCATCGCCGGCTTCACGGGCACCCTTGTGTGCCGCCATGGACCGCCCGAGCTCCAACGGATGCCGACCGTCCGTCACCCCGGGGTTCCGCGCGCGTTCGAAGCGATCCGTGCGATCCGATCGGGGCCTCGGTCCGGGCGATCCGATCCGTACCACCGGGGTCACCGGCCGCTCCCCCCAGCGCCGCCACCGCGCCGTCGATCCCTGCAACGACCCTCCCCCAGGAAAGGTCTGGCCTTGTCGGAGACGTACGAGCCCCACGGCACCACCACCGACCAGGCGGACCCGCGTCCCGCGCTCGGGGCCGCCACCCCGGCGGCGGCCGGGGTCCGGCCCCCGGAGCCCGCGCCGGGACAGCAGCGGCTCTGGGCGCTGTCCCAGCTGGACGGCGCCGACGCCGCGTACAACGAGACCCTGGCCTTCACCCTGCGCGGAACCCTCGACCGGGCGGTGCTCGCCCGCGCGCTCGACGAACTGGTCTCCCGGCACGAGGTCCTGCGCACCCGGCTGGTCGCCGGCGGAGACGGCCTCCACCAGCTGATCGGTCCGTCCGACTCCGGCTACACCCTCGCGGTGGACGACCTGACCGGGCTCCCGGACGCCGGGGCGCGCGTCACCGCCCTGCAGCGCGCGGAGTCCGACACGCCCTTCGACCTGAGCCGCGGCCCGCTGGCGCGTGGCCGTCTGATCGTCCTGGCCGAGCGGCACCACGTGCTGCTGCTGACCCTGCACCACGCGGTCTTCGACGGCTGGTCCATGACCGTGATGCTGCGTGAACTCGGAACGCTGTACACGGCGTTCCGTGACGGCGCGCACTCCCCGCTGCCGCCGCTGTCCCTGCAGTACGCCGACTACACCCGTTGGCAGCGGGAGTGGGCGTGCGGGGACGAACCGGCGGTGCAGGCCGCCCACTGGAGGGAAGCCCTCGCCGGCGCCCCGGCCCTGCTCGAACTGCCCACCGACCGCCCCCGACCGCCGGAGCAGGACCACCGCGGCGGCCGGGTGCCGCTCTCCATCGACCGGGAACTCGGCACCGCCCTCACGTCGCTCGCGCGCCGGCAGGGCGGGACCCTGTTCACGGCCGTGCTGGCCGGCTGGTCCGTGGTGCTGTCGCGGCTGACCGGGCAGAGCGACATCGTCGTCGGCGTCCCGACGGCCAACCGCCGCCGCGGCACCTTCTCCGACCTGATCGGATTCTTCGTCAACTCCCTGGCGGTGCGGGTCGACCTGGCGGACTCGCCGACCGGGTCGGCCGTGCTGAAGCAGGTGCGCGGCGCGCTGCGGGCCGCCCTGAAGCACCAGGACCTGCCGTTCGAGCAGGTGGTGGAGCTGATCAACCCGCCGCGCAGCACCGCCCACACCCCGCTGTTCCAGACCATGGTCGCCTGGCAGCCCTCCCGGAAGGGCCTGCTGGACCTGCCCGGGATCGAGGTCGAGCCGCTCGGCATCCCGTACGCCGGGGCCAAGTTCGACCTGGCCCTGTCGCTGGCGGAGGAGGACGACGGCCGGGTGGCCGGCCATCTGGACTACGCCGTCGCGCTGTTCGACCACCCGACGGCCGAGCGCTACGCGGGCTATCTGCTCCGGGTGCTGGCCCAGCTGGTCGACCGGCCCGACCTGGGCGTGGACGAGCTGGAACTGATGGACGAGGAGGAGTGCCGCCGGGTGCTGTCGGAGTGGAGCGGCGCCGACCGGGCCCACCGGGACGACGGCACCAGCCAGAACGACCAGGACGACCAGGACGACCAGGACGGCCGGGACGGCCGGGACGGCCGGGACCGCCGGGACGACCGGGACGATCAGGGCGACCGCGCCGACGGGTCGGCGACGCCCGCCGCTGCCGCCCCGGCCGGGTTGGTCGAGCGCTTCCAGGCCCAGGTCCGAACCCGCCCCACCGCTCCGGCCCTGGTCCGGGACGGGGAGCGGCTCGACTACGCCGCGCTCGACCGCCGCGCCAACCGGCTGGCGCACGCGCTGATCGCCCGCGGCGTCGGCCCGGACCAGGTCGTCGGCCTGCACTCCGGGCGCTCGACCGAGCTGGTGGTGGGCGTCCTCGGCATCCTCAAGGCGGGCGCCGCCTACCTGCCGCTGGACCCGGGGCAGCCGGTCGAGCGGCTGGCCGCGATGGTCGAGGACGCGGCGCCGGCCCTGGTGCTCAGCGACGCCGACGTGCCGCCCGGGGACTGGCAGCCGGTGCTGGCGGTCGAGGCCGAGGCGGAGCGCGACGACGCACCGGGGATCACCGTCGGGCCGTCGCAGCTCGCCTATGTCATCCACACCTCCGGCTCCACCGGCCGCCCCAAGGGCGTGGCGGTGACCCACGGCAGCGTCCTCAACCTCTTCGACACCTGGCTGGCGCGCTTCGGGGCCACCCCCGGCGAGGCGGCCTCCGCCTGGTCGAGCATCGGATTCGACGCCTCGGTGCACGAGTTGCTGATGCCGCTCACCACCGGCGCCGTGCTGCACCTGGTCCCCGACGAGCTGCGCGGCGACCCGGAGGAACTGCTGGGCTGGATGCGCGAGCACCGCGTCGTGCAGGCCTTCCTGCCGCCCTCCTACGTCACGTGGATCGACGAGGACGCCGAGGCGCGCCTGGACGGGCTGGTGCTCCGTCAGCTGCTGACCGGAGTGGAGTCCCTCCCCGAGAAGGCGCTGCACCGCATCCAGCAGGCGCTGCCCGGCCTGCGTATCTGCTACGGCTACGGGCCCACCGAGGCGACGCTGTACAGCACCGCCTACACCGACCCGCGGCCGCTGGACCGGCCGTGCCCGATCGGCCGCCCCCTCGACAACACCCGCCTCTACCTGCTCGACCGGCGGCTCCGGCCGGTGCCGACCGGGGTGACCGGCGAGGTCTTCCTCGGCGGGGCGAGCCTGGCCCGGGGCTACCTGCACCGTCCGGACCTGACCGCCGAGCGCTTCGTCGACGACCCCTTCGCGCCCGGTGAACGCCTGTACCGCACCGGGGACCTCGCCCGCTGGCTTCCGGACGGCAACGCCCAGTACCTCGGCCGCGGCGACGACCAGGTCAAACTGCGCGGCTTCCGGATCGAGCCGGGGGAGGTCGAGGCCGCGCTGCTGGCCCTCCCCGGCGTGCGGGAGGCGGCGGTGCTGGCCGACCGCGACGCCGCGGGCGAGCTGCGCCTGGTGGCGGGCCTGGGCCGGGGCGACGCGGAGCCGCGCCGACCGCACGAGTGGCGTGCCGCCCTGGCGCGGCGGCTGCCGGACTACATGATCCCCGCGCTCTTCGTGGAACTGCCGCGGCTGCCGCTCAACCGCAGCGGCAAGCCGGACCGCGCCGCGCTGCTGGACGCGGCCCGCTCCGCGACCCGTGCCCGGGTGAACACGGCGAGCCCGCGGGACCACGTGGAGATGGCGCTGCACACCATCTGGCGGCGGGTGCTGCTCCACCCCGGCATCGGGATATCCGACAACTTCTTCGATCTGGGCGGCACTTCGATATCGGCCATCAAGGTGGTCCTGGCCGTCCGTGAGGAGTTCGGCGAGACCCTGCCGATCCGCGACCTCGTGCAGAACCCGACCATCGAGGCCCTGGCCGAACGGCTCCGGGCGGGGGCGTCGGGCGCACCGGACGGCAACCTGGTCGAGTTCCGCCGGGGGGACGGACAGCAGCGGGTGGTCTGCGTCCACCCGGCCGGCGGTACCGCCTTCTGCTACCTGCCGCTGGCCGCGGCGCTGCCCGACCGGGTCGGCGTCCTCGGGGTGCAGTCGCCCGGGATCAACCCCGGGGAGACGCCGCTGCCCACGGTCGAGGTCATGGCGGAGCAGTACCTGGCGCTGGTCGACCCCCGTCCGGACGAGGCGCTGGTGCTGTGCGGTCTCTCCTACGGCGGCCTGGTCGCCCACGAGATGGGGCGCCGACTGGCCCGGGCCGGGCACACCCGGTTCAGCGTGGTGCTGCTCGACACCCACGGAACCGAGGACACGGAGCAGCTCGCCTCGATCGAACCCGTGCCGATGGCCGAGTTCCGCGACAAGCTCATCAGGTTCAACGGGATGTACCCGGGGATCGAGGACGAGCAGATCGACCGGTACTTCCGCATCTACAACCACAACCGGATGACCGCCCGCGACTACCGGACGCCGCCCTCGCCGGCCCGGCTGGTGCTGGTCGAGGCCGCTGGGGACGCAGTGGCCGCCGGGGACGCGAACCGGGAACAGGAGGAGCAAGCGGCGCGTGCCGTACGCGCGTTCTGGCAGCGGCGCGCCGGCGGCGGCCTGCTGGTCGAGCCGGTCGCCGGCGGCCACTGGGACCTGCTGGAGAGCGCGGCGGTGCCCCGGATCGCCGAGCTGATCGCGGCCGAGCTGGACCGCCATCCGGTGCTCCCGCCCGCCCCGGCCGAGCCCGTACCCGGACAGCCGTCCGTCGCGTCCGCCGCGTCCGCCGGGGAGGCCTGATGCCCGCCGAGAGCGCCGTGAGCGCAGCGCCCGGCACGCCCACGGCCACCGGCCTCGCCCTGGCGGTGCACGAGCAGGCCCTGCGCACCCCCCGGGCCGTCGCGCTGGTCGACGGCGACGTCCGGCTGGACTACGCGGGCCTGGAGGCCGCCGCCGCGGCGGCGGCCCGCGGGCTGCGCCGTGCCGGCGTCCGCCCCGGTGAGGCGGTGGCGGTCTGCCTGCCGCGCTCCTGGCAGCTGGTCTGCGTCATGCTGGGCGTCCTGCGGCTCGGTGCCCTGGTCGTCCCGCTGGACGCGCAGAGCCCGGCGGAACGCCGACGCCACATCCTGACGGACTCGTCCAGCGTGGCCGTGGTCCACGGCGGCACGGCACCCGACGACCTGCCGGGCCGGGTGCGCCCGCTGGAGGCGGCGGCGCTGCTCGCGGCCGGACCGGGCGACCTGGAGGCGGTCTTCACCGGGGCGCCGGTCTCCTTCCTCTTCTACACCTCGGGCACGACCGGCCGCCCCAAGGGCGTCGAGGTGCGGGACGCCGGCATCCTGCGGCTGGCGAGCCCGGGGTACATCCGCATCGAGCGGGGAGCCCGCTACTCCTGCCTGTCCAATCCGGCGTTCGACGCCTTGAGCTTCGAGGTCTGGGTGCCGCTGCTGACCGGCGGCTGCTGCGTCGTCCTCGGTGACGAGGCCGTCCAGACGCCGCACCGGCTGGCCGCCGCCCTGCTGCGGGAGCGCATCGACACGGCCTTCGTCACGGTGGCCCTGTTCAACGCGGTGGTGGACACGGAGCCGTCCTGCTTCGCCGGGGTCGGACAGCTGCTGGTCGGCGGGGAGCAGCTCAACGCCCGGCTGATCCGCCGCTGGTACCGGCACAACGCGGCGGCCCCCACCCGGCTGCACAACGTCTACGGCCCCACCGAGGCCACCACCTTCGCGCTGTGCCACCCGATCCCGCGGGACTTCGACGGGGACCTGGTGCCGATCGGACGGGTGCTGCCGGGGACCGGGGCCGTGCTGGTGGCCCCGGACGGCGACCGGGTCGCGGCGCCCGGGGAGGTGGCCGAACTCCATCTGTCCGGCGCCGGTCTCGCGGCCGGCTACCGCGAGCTGCCCGAGGAGACGGAGCGCCGGTTCGTCCGGCTGCCCTGGTACGACGACGGCCGCACGACGCACTACCGCACCGGCGACCTGGTGCGGGCCGGCGCCGACGGCCTGATCGAGTACGTCGGACGCGCCGACCGCCAGGTGAAGGTCCGCGGCTTCCGGATCGAGCCCGGCGAGCTGGAGCGGCAGATCGTCACGCATCCGGCGGTGCGGCAGGCGTACGTGTGCACCCGCAGGCTCGGGGAGGACGGACCGAACGAGCTGCTGGCGTACGTCGTGCTGGGGGAGGATGTCCCGTTCGAGGAGTTCGACCGCCATCTGGCGGCCGGACTGCCGGGCTACATGAGGCCCCATCACATCCACCTCGTGGACGCGCTCCCGCTGAACGCCAACGGCAAGGTCGACCGGGCCGCCCTGCTGCGCCGCGGCGACCGGCCCTGGCGCGGCCCGGAGGGCGACCGTCCGGGCGCCGCGGCCGTCACCGCGCGGCAGCGTGAGGTGCTGGCCCTGGCGGCCGAGGTGCTCGGGGTGCCGGACCTGCGGCTGGGCGACCGCTGGATCGCCTCCGGCGGCGACTCGCTCAAGGCGCTGCGGCTGCGCTTCGAGGTGCGCCGGCGCTGGGGCTGCGAACTGCCCCAGGCCCGCGTGCTGACCGGGGACGTGGCGGGGATCGCCCGGGCGGTGGCGGAGGCCGGAGCCGCCGACTCGCCGTACCCGGTGCCGCCCGCGCCGACCCGGGCACGCTCGGCGTCCGCCACCAGCGAGCAGCAGCGCCTGTGGCTGCTGCAGCAGCGGGCGCCGCGCTCCCGGGCCTACGCGGTGGAACTGGCCTTCCGCCTGGACGGCCCGGTCGACGCCGACGCGTTGCGCGGTTCGCTGCGGGAACTGGTGCGGCTCCACGCGGCCCTGCGCACCGCCTTCGAGGCCGCGCCCGAGGGCCTGCGCCAGCTGGTCGGGGACCCGTACGACCCGTGGACCGAACCCGACCGGTGGACCGAACCCGGCCTGCGGGCCGAATCCGACCCGGGGGTGGTCGGCATCGGCGGCGAGGACGATGCGCGCGCCATGGCGGAACGTTTCTTCGCCGTGCCGTTCGACCTGGCCCGCCCCCGGATGCTGCGCGCCCGCTGGCTGCCGCAGGACGGGGGAGGGGTGCTGCTGCTCCACCTGCACCACATCGCGGTCGACGGCTGGTCGCTCAACGTCCTGCTGAACGACCTGTCGTCCGGCTACCGGCACGCCCTCGACGGCGCCGCCGAGGCCTCGCGGCGGACGGACACCGCCCCGGTGCCCACCCCGCTGGACTACGCCGCCTGGCAGGCCGACTGGTTCGCCGGCCCCGCCTACCAGGCCCAGCGCGGCGAACTGCGGGCCCACTACGCCCGGTCGGAGGAGGCGGTGGACCACGAGCCCGGTGACCCGGCCGGAGCCCCGCCGTTCTCCCGGGCCGGCCTGCTGCACACCTCGCTGGACGTCGTGCGGCGCGCCGCCGTGGACCGGATCTGCGCCGAACTGGGCATGACCCGCTTCGAGTTGCTGCTCGGCGTCTTCGCCTGGAGCCTGTACGGGGTGACCGGCTCGGCCAGGCCGCGGATCGCCGCACCGGTGGCCAACCGGCCGGTCCAGGAGTTCGAGGGCAGCGTCGGCATGTTCGCCAACACCGTGCTGCTGCCGCAGGCCGTCGCGCCCCGCGAGGAGCTGCGCCGCCAGCTGCTGCGCCAGGGCGCCGAAGCCCGCCGGGTGCTGGACCGCCAGGACGTGGCGCTGGCCGACGTCCTGGCCGACCGGGAGCTGGCCCGGGGCGACTCCCCGTTCGACTACCTGTTCGTCCTGGAGAACACCGACTTCGGCGCGCTGGCCCTGCCCGGCTGCGCCGCCCGCCCGCTGTGGTGGGCCCCGGCCGAGGCCAAGTGCCCGATGACGCTGTCCGTGGTCGAGCGCGAGGGCGGTCTCGACTGCCTGTGGGAGTACGCAGACGACCGCTTCGACGCCGCCGAGACGGCGGCGATGGCGGGCCTGTTCCGGCGGGGTCTGGACCTGCTCGCCGAGGGCGGGACGGCGACCCCGGCCGAGCTCGCGGCACCCTACCGCCGCGCACTGCCGCAACCCGGTCGCGGCGCCCCGACGGTGCCGGCCTGGACGACGGTGGCCGAGGGCTTCGCCCGGCAGGTCGCCCGGACACCCGACGCACCGGCCCTGATGTCCGACGGCCGACCGGTGAGCTACGCCGAACTCGACGCCCACGCGGCGGCGCTCGCCGCCGAACTGCGGGCCGCCCACCCGCTGCCGGACGGGGACGACCGTCCGTGCTGCGTCGCGCTGCACCTGGGGCCGTCGGTCGAGCACGTGGTGGCGCTGCTGGCGCTGGCCAGGCTCAACGTGACCATCGTGCCGCTCGACCCGTCCTATCCACCGGCCCTGCGCCGCCAGGTGCTGGACCAGGTGGAGCCGCTGTGCGTGCTGCTGCCCCCGGGCGGTGACCCGGAGTTCGACGCGGTCGACCCGGGCCGCGTCGCGCGCCACCCGGTGGTGCTGTCACCCGCCGCGCCCGCCGCACCCGCCGTACCAGCCGTACCAGCCGCGGCCACCGCCCCGGCGCACCGCGGGGCCCGACCGCTCTACACCCTGTTCACCTCGGGCTCCACCGGTGTCCCCAAGGGCGTTCAGGTGTCCGACCGCACCCTGTGCAACCTGCTGCAGTGGCAGGCGGAGTCGGGAGGACTGGCGGCCCCGGCGGCCACCCAGCAGTTCTCCATGCTCTCCTTCGACGTGTCCTTCCAGGAGGTCTTCGGGACGCTGTGCGCCGGCGGCCGCCTGCACCTGGTCCGGCCCGGCTGGCGGCAGGACGCCCCCGCGCTGCTGGAGCAGCTGGAGACGGCCGGCGCGGAGCGCGTCTTCATGCCCTACGTGGCACTCCAGCTCCTCGCCGAGCACGGCGTCCACCTGGGCCGCTACCCCTCGCGGCTGCGGGAGGTGGTCACCGCCGGCGAGCAACTGGTGTGCACCGAGGCGATCCGCCGCTGGTTCGCGGGCCTGCCGGGCGCCCGGCTGTTCAACCACTACGGCCCGACCGAGACGCACGTGGTGAGCAGCCTGTGCCTGGACGGCGATCCGGCCCTGTGGCCGGAGCGTCCCGCCATCGGCCGGCCGGTGGCCAACGCGGTGCTCACGGTGGTCGACGAGGCCGACGAGCCCGTTCCCCCCGGCCGCGCCGGCACCCTGCTGATCGGCGGCACGATGGCGGCGCGCTGCTACCTGGGAGACCCGGCGCTCAACGAGGCGCGCTTCGTCGAGCTGCCCGGCGTCGGCCTGTGCTACCGCAGCGGCGACCGGGCCCGCTTCGACCGGCAGGGCCGGCTGCACTTCCTGGGCCGGGACGACGACCAGATCAAGCTGAGCGGACACCGGCTGGAGCCGGGACAGGTCGAGGCGGCCCTGCTGCGGCACCCGGACGTCGTCAACGCCGTGGTGGTCCGCGACGGCGAGGAACTGGTGGCCTGCCTGCAATGCCGTGGGGACGCGCCCACGGTCGAGGACCTCACCGCGCACCTGGCGCCGATGCTGCCCGGCCACGTCCGGATCGCCCGCTTCCGGGTGGTGGGGGAGCTGCCCAGGACCCCCAGCGGCAAGCTGGACCGCCGGGGCGCGCTGCGCTCCGCCGGGCGGGAACTGCGCCGCCCGACGGCCCGCGCCGCCGGCCTGTCGGCGCGCGAGGCCCTGCTGACCGAGGCGTTCGAGGCGGTCACCGGCCTGGCGATCGACCCGGGGCAGACCTTCTTCGACGCCGGAGCCTCCAGCCTGGGCCTGATGCGCTTCCAGCTGCGCTGCACCACCGAAGCGGGCCTGCGCTTCACCGTCGCCGACCTGTTCGAACACGTCACCGTACGGGCGCTGGCCGACTTCCTGGACCGGTCGGCAACGGCCGCGGACGGCGGACCCCCACGCGCCGCGACCACGGGCCCCACCGCCGCCACCGAGGCCACCACCGCGGGCCCGATCGCCCCGGACGAGCCGATCGCGGTCGTCGGCATGGCGGTACGGCTTCCGGGCGCGTCCGATCTCGCCGCGTTCTGGCGGATGGTCACCACGGGCGGCACCGGCATCGAGCACTTCGACGCCGCCGACGGCCTGGTCGGGGCGCGCAGCCAGTTGGACGGCCCCCTGGACTTCGACCCGGACCACTTCGGCATCGGCCGGCAGGAGGCCCGGCTGATGGACCCCCAGCAGCGGCACCTGCTGATGAGCTGCGTCGAGGCCCTGGCACACGCCGGGATCGCCGACCCGTCGGGTGCGCGCGTCGGCCTGGTCGCCGGAGCCGGTGAGAGCACCTACTTCCAGTCCATGCTCCGCGAGGCCGACCCCGAACGCCTGCCCGACGGCTTCCAGTTGGCCCTGCACCACGACAAGGACTTCCTCGCCACCAAGGCGGCCTACCACCTGGGGCTGACGGGGCCCGCCTTCACCACCCAGGCGGCCTGCGCCAGTTCGCTGGTGGCCGTCCACGTCGCCGCCGGGATGCTGCGCCAGGGCGACGCCGAGGTGATGCTGGCGGGCGGAGTCCTGGTCGACCCGACCCTGACCGGCGGATACCGCCACCGGCCGCAGCACATCTTCTCCGTGGACGGTCGCTGCCGACCCTTCAGCGACGACGCGAGCGGCACCATCGGCGCGAGCGGCGTCGGTACGGTGGTGCTCAAGCCGCTCCGGCTGGCCCGACGCGACGGCGACACCGTCTACGCCCTGATCACCGGCACGGCGTTGAACAACGACGGCTCCGACAAGCTGAGTTACAGCGCCCCCTCGCTCGCCGGGCAACGCGAGGTGATCCGCGCCGCCCTGCGCCGCAGCGGCCGCAGCGCCGCCGACCTCGGCTATGTCGAGGCCCACGGCACCGCCACCCGGCTCGGCGACCCGGTCGAGGTCGGCGCCCTGCGCCAGGCCTTCGACCTGGACCGGTCCGGCCACTGCGCGCTGACCTCGGTCAAGAGCCAGATAGGACACCTGGGCGCGGCGGCCGGCGTGGTCGGGCTGGTACGGGCCGCGCTCGCGGTCCACCACGGCGTGATCCCGCCCAACGTCGGCTTCCACGCCCTCAATCCGCAGCTCGGCGCCGACCCCACGCCGTTCTACGTCCCCACCGAGGCCCGGCCCTGGCCCGCGGACCGGGACAGGATCGCGGCGGTGAGCAGCTTCGGGATCGGCGGCACCAACGCCCACGCGGTCCTGGAGGCCGACCGGCCGGCCCCCGGGACGACGGGCGCAGCGGGCCCGACGACGGGCGGATCGGGCCCGAGGACGGGCGACGCGGCGCCGGGCACCCCCGTGCCTCCCTGCCTGCTGCTCTCCAGCAGCAGCGAAGCGGGCCTGCGCGCCGACGCCGCCCGGATCGCCGACTACCTGGAGGCCCGGCCCTCCGCCTATCCGCAGGTGCTGCGCCACCTCCAGGCGGGCCGTCCCGCACGCCGCCGACGGCTGGCAGCGGTCTGCCCCGACGCCTCCGCCGCCGTGGCCTGGCTGCGCGGCGCGGGCCGGATCACGGACGCGGCAGCGGGGGAGGCCCACGCAGGGGCACCGGTTTCGAGTGAAGGCCTCACCGTCGAGGAGACGGCCGCGGCCTGGCTGTCCGGCGAGCGGATCGACTGGCCCGCCGGCCCTGCCCAGGCACCGTGGGACTTCCCGCCGCCGGCCTTCGAGCTGGCGGAGTTCGACTTCCCCCGCGCCACGGCGGCCCCGGTCCCGGCGGCCCCGGTCCCGGCGGCCCCGGTCCCGGCGGCCCCGGTCCCGACGGCTCCGAACCCGGCCGGCCCGGCCGCCGCCGACGTTCCGCGGCGCCTTCCGGAGGACGCCTGGCTGCACCAGCCGCACTGGGCGCGGCTGCGCCGAGCGGGCTCGGCGATCGGCTCGCGCACCTCCCGGCCGCTGGTGCTGCTCACGGACGGACCGGCGCCCCCGGAGGCGGTCCGCGCCTTCGAGGCCGGCTACGCCCGGGTGGTGCGGGTCCGTGCCGCGGGGGCGTTCGCCCGGCTGGGCGACGACGCCTACGAGGTCGACCCGGCCGACCCCGCCTCGCTCGGTCGGCTTCTCGACGCACTGGCGGGTACGGGTACGGGCACAGGTTCGGGTGCGGGCGAGGACGGCATCGACTGGGTGCACGCGCTGCCGCTGGGGATCGGCGGACCGGTCGGCCGGGACAGCCTGGCCCGGGCCCGCTGGGCCTGTCTGGACACGCCGGCCGCACTGCTGCGGGCCGTGGCCGACGCGGCCGGGCCACTGCGGCTGAGGCCGTGGTGGCTGTCGTACCGGGCGAGGCCGGTGGACGGCCCGGTGGAGCGGCCGGAGGCGGGCCTGCTGGCCGGTGCCGCCGAGGTGGCGCCCCAGGAGGGAGCCGGGGCGGGCCACTGGGTCGACGTCCCCGGTGCGGACCCCGCCCACTGGGCCGTACCGCTGGCGGCACTGCTGGCCGGGGCCGCGACCCCGGCGGCCGCGGCCGCCCTTCCGGGCCGGCTGGCGCTGCGCCAGGGCCACTGGTGGGAACAGGTCACGCTGCCGGTGTCCACGGCCGGCCCGGGCCCCGTCGGGCTGCCTGTCGGAGGCGTGCACCTGGTCCTGGGCGGCACCGGCGGGATCGGCCGCAGCATCGCCGGCTGGCTGCTGGAGAACGGCGGCGCCCGGGTCCTGCTGCTGGCCAGGAGTCCGCGGCTGCCGGAGGAGCTGACGCCCTGGGCCGACCGGGTCGAGCTGGTCGAAGCCGATCTCGCCGAGTCGGCGCCCGAGGAGGTGATGGCCCGTATCGGCCGCCGCACCGACCGTCTCGACAGCGTGATCCACGCCGTCGGGGTGGCGAGCGGCGGCATGATCGCCCGGCGCGACGCCGAGGCGATGGGGCGGGCGTCCGCCGCCAAGCTGCAGGGCGCGCTGCTGGTCGAGCAGGTGATCGAGCGCTACCGGCCGTCGGTGGCGGTGTACTGCTCGTCGATGTCCGCGGAGCTCGGCGGTGTCGGCCAGTTCGACTACGCGGCCGCCAACAGCCTGCTCGACGGCTTCGCCCAGTACCGGTCGTCCGGTGACGCCGGGACCACGGTCCGGCTCGGCGTGAACTGGGACGTGTGGAGCGAGGCCGGCATGGCGCTGCGCGCGCCGCGGGCCGACGCACGCCACCGGACGCATCTGTCGGTCGGGCTGACGGTGGCCGAGGGCAAGCGGGTGTTCGCGCGGGCCATGGGACTGCAGCTGCCGCAGGTGCTGGTCTCCACCACCGACCTCCACGCGTCCCGCGCGTTCTACTCGGCGCCCGGCGCCGGGGCCCTCGTGCCGCCCGCTCCCGCCCTGCCCACCGAGACCGGGCCGTCTGCTGGCGCCGCGCCGTCCGCTGGCGCCGCGCAGGTGCTCACGGGGACCGCGCCGGTGTCCGCCGGAGGCACCGTGGGGGCCGAGACGGCCGACGGCAGCGCGGCCCTCCTGCTCCGCGACCGGCTGTGCGACTGGCTGGATCTCGACCGCATCGATCCCGACGCCCCGCTCTACGACCTGGGCGCCGACTCGCTCACCCTGCTCGACCTGATCGGCCTGGTGAAACGTCACTTCGATGTAGAGCTGGAACTGTCACGGCTCAGCCACCGGGTCTCCCTCAGCGAGATCCTGACCCGGCTGTCCGAGGCGACACCCGCCGGGGCCGTCGCCACGGAGGGCGTGGTTCCGGAGGTCTGGCAGCAGGGCACCGGAACCGACGTGCTGTGCCTGGTGCACCCGGTCGGCGGCGACATCCAGGCCTACCGGTCCCTGGTGTCGGCACTGGGCCCCCGGCCGACCGTCTGTCTGATCGCCGATCCCGCGCTGGAACGGCCCGGGACCGCGGACTGGACACTGCCCGAGCGGGCCCGCCGCTACGCCGCCGCCCTGCGGGCGCGCTTCGCGGACGGCACCCGGCGGCTGCACCTGGCCGGTTGGTCCTTCGGCGCCTGGGCGGTGATGGGGATGGCCGCGGAGGCGGAGGCGATCGGCCGGCCGGTCCACGGCGTCCACCTGATCGACCCGCCGCCGCCCGGTTCCGGCGGGCTCTTCCAGGAGTACGACGATGCACAGCTCCAGGCGGTGTTCGCGCACGAGCTCGGCCAGGGCGGGTCGGTGCCGGCCGGTGCCGAGGCCCACGGCTACGCCGAACGTCTGGTCCGGTGCTGCCGGGCCAACCTGCGGAGCATGGCCGACTACCGGATGCCGATGCTGAGCGCCACGCCCAGCCGGCTGTGGCTGGCCGGGCGGCCGGTGGAGGGGCTGCCCTGGGCGGGGTCGCCGGAGCGGCAGCGGGAGCTGTGGCGCCCGTACCTCCCGGAACCCAGCACCTGGCACCGGCTCGACACGACGCACTACGGCATCGTCCGCCCGCCGCATGTGCACGCGGTGGCGGCGGCGATCGCCGAGGCGTCGGACGACCCGCCCGGGGACCGCGTCGACCGCCCCCGGGCGTGATCCGGCGCGCTCCCCGCACCGGCGGTCCGGGCGGCATCGGGCCCGGACCGCCGGCGGGGCCGCAGGCCCGGTCCGCCCCGGCCCCGGCCCCAGCCCCTCAGCCGTCCCGCACCCGTGCCCCCTTCGACCGCCGCCGTCCGACCATCGGAGACCATCCCCCGTGAACCCCTACCAGGCACTACCGGCGCGCTCGTTCTGGCGCTCCGCCGTGGCCGAGCCGGACCCGCTCGCCATCGACGACCTCTGGACGCCCGCGTTCGCGATCGGGCAGGACGAGCCGATCCTCACCGCGGGGTCCTGCTTCGCCGCGCACATCGGCCGCGCCCTGCTGGAGCGGGGCATGAACTGGTACGACGCGGAGCCGGCCCCGCCGGGGCTGACCGAGCAGGAGCGCAGGGCCCGCCACTACGGGGTGTTCTCGTTCCGCACCGGGAACATCTACACCGCCGCCGTGCTGCGGCAGTGGCTCTCCTGGGCCTTCGGCCGCACGACCCCGCCCACCGGGGCGTGGCTGGACGAGGGCAGGTACCACGACCCCTGCCGTCCGTCCGTCGAACCCGGCGGCCACGCCTCGGCCGAGGAGATGCTGGCGGCCCGGGGGACGACCCTCGCCGCCATCCGCGAGGCCGTCACGGAAGCCGGCTGCCTGGTCTTCACCCTGGGCCTGACCGAGGCGTGGCGGGACCGCGCCGACGGCACCGTCCTGCCGTCCTGCCCCGGCACCGTGCGCGGCACCTTCGACCCGGACCGCCACGTCCTCCACCGGTTCACCTTGGACGAGGTCCGCCGCGACCTGACGGACGCCGTGGCACTGGCCCGCGAGGCCAATCCGCGGCTGCGGGTCCTGCTGACCGTCTCACCGGTTCCGCTGACCGCGACCGCGACCGGCGGCCACGCTCTCACCGCCAACACGTACTCCAAGTCGCTGCTGCGGACGGTGGTCGGGCAGCTGACCGAGGACCTCGACGACGTCGACTACTTCCCGTCGTACGAACTCATCACCGGCCTCCCGTTCCGGAGCAGGTTCTACGCGCCGAACCTGCGTGAAGTGACCTCCGAGGGCGTCGACTTCGTGATGCGCCACTTCATGGCCGGGCTGTCGCGGCCCTCGGCGGAGCCGCGACCGGTCCGAACCGGTACGCCGGCCGCGGGACCGAAGGGGGTGGACACCTGTGACGACGCCGTCCTCGACTACTACCGCCCCCGCTAGGTTCCTGCTGCTCGGCGACTCGCACGCCGGCCCGATCGGACGAGCCGCGAAGGCCGCCCGGATCCCCTTCCAGGGCGGCCCGATCGGTGCCGGGCGCGAGTTCACCGACGACTTCTTCGCGCCGCGCGAGCACGACGTGGTGTTCCACAAGGCGGAGGCCGACGCCCACTACCGCGGCTTCCTGGCCGGCATGGACGCGGACTGCCTCGGGGGCCTCACGGTCCCCCTGGTGTCCACCTTCGGCCTCAGCGCGCACTTCGTCGCCACCCGGGAGAACTGGCACCTCCACCGTGGCCGCGACGGCGGGTTCGCCCCGGGCTTCCTCTCCGGGCCGCTGTTCGACGCCGTCGTCCGCGCCACCGTCCGCGACGCGCTGGCCTTCTACCGCCACGCGCTCGGCCTCGGCCTGCGGGTGCTGGCCGTGCTGCCGCCGCAGCGCGTACCGGAGCAGTCCGACCCGGTGGTGTTCACGGCCGCGCAGGAAACGGTCCGAAGCGCGCTCGACGCCCTCGGCGTCGAGCTCGTCGACCTCAGGGCCCGCACCACCGGACCGGACGGCTTCCAGCGCCCCGAGCTGTGCGAGGCCGACGACTCCATCCACGGCAACCTGGCCTTCGGCCGGCTGGTCCTCGCGGACCTGCTGGCACGCGGGCTGTGACGACACCGAATCCCCCCACCACAGGAGCAGGTCATGGAGCAGTACGAGCTGGACGCGGTCAGGGCCGTCACCACCAGGCCCGCCAAGGAGTACCGGACCGTCACGGTCGACCCGGTCACTCCGGTGATCGGCGCCGAGGTCTCCGGCGTCGACCTCTCGAAGGAGCTGTCGGACGATCAACTGGCCGAGCTGAAGCAGGCGTTCCTCGACCACCACGTCCTCGTGTTCCGCGACCAGGAGCTGACGGACGAGGACCACAAGCGCTTCGCCGGGCACTTCGGCGAACTGCGCCCGGTCAACCCGCCCCCGGTCGACGCGGATCCGTACGTCCTGGAGATCAGCACCGGTGCCGAGGCGGACAACGTCGCCGGCAACGGCTGGCACGCCGACGGCACCGCCGACGCCGAACCCTCGCTCGGGTCGATGCTCCACATCACCCGCGTACCGGAACCGGGCAGCGGCGGCGACACCCTGTTCGCCAACATGCACCTGGCGTACGAGATGCTGTCCCCGACGATGCGCGAGCTGCTCGACGGCCTGACCGCGATACACGACGGCCTCGTCGCCTTCCAGGGCTACACCCCGCCCGAGGGGTACGTGATCCCCAAGAGCGAACACCCCCTGGTGGTGCGGCACCCCGAGACCGACCGCAGGATCCTCTACGTCAACAAGGCCTACACCGCGCGCATCCCCCAGCTGTCGCCCGACGAGAGCCGGGCCCTGCTCGACCTGCTCTGCGCGCTGCCCGCCCAGCGGCCCCTGCTGAGCTGCCGCATCCGCTGGACCCCCAACACGCTGGTGTTCTGGGACAACCGCTGCGTCCAGCACCACGCCACGTACGACTACCACCCGCACACCCGCTACGGTCGCCGGGTCGCGATCAACGGCGGGCCGCTCAAGGGCTGATCCGGTCCGCGCCCGGACCTGAGCCCGGGGCCCGGACCCGGGTGCCTAACCCCGGGTGCCGGACTCAGGGTGCCGGGCTCAGCTCCGGGTCAGGCGGCTTCCGCGCGGGCCAGGCAGGCGGCGAGGCCGTCGGCCAGCCGCGCCCGGGTGGCGCGCTCGCCGCGCTCGTCCCGCCGGTCGGCGTGCACCAGCACCACCGCGCGGACCCGGGCGGACGGCCAGGTCGCGGCGTAGGCGGCCGGGTCCGCCGCCGCGTACGCGGCCGCCACGGCGGCCGCGTTGGCCAGGGCGTTCGCGTCGGCATGGGCCCGCACGTTGGCCGTGGTGTTGAGCTCCGCGTAGGTCTCGCCGTACTGGGCGGCCTCGGCCGCGTCGTAGCCGTTCGCCAGCGCGTAGGAGCCGGCGGCGGCCGCGGCCGCCGCGTGGGCCTCGGCGTACGGGTACGCGTGGTGGAAGAGTTCCCGCAGCTCCGGTTCGAGTGCCGCGCGCCACGTGCCCTCGTCGATCCGACCGCCGCCCAGGGCGTCCGCGTGCAGCGCCTGGACGTGCCGGTGCTGCGCGACGGACCCGCCGCGCCGTGCGCTCGCCTCGGTCAGCACCGGCCCGACGGCGGAGCAGTACCAGTCGTGGACCACGCTGAAGGGCACCCTGCCGTTCAGCCGCTCCATCTCCCGGCGCACACGGCGTGCCCAGGCCCGCGCGGCATCGGCGTCCATGCCCTCGAACAGCGCCTCCGACACCTGCGCCAGCCAGGGCGGCACGGCAGGCCCCCCACCCGGCGCCGCCGCCGCACCCGCCGCCCCGACCGGGGCCGGTGCGAGGGCGCCGAGGGAGGAGTGGAAGGCCGCGAAGGTCTCGGGAGTGGTCATCCGCTCTGCTCCTCAGGGGCTCGTCCCCGACCCGGGCGGGAACGCCGAACCGGTGAAGTCCGCTGGAGCGGTGGAGAAGTGGAGCTTCACCGGCCGCTCCGGTGAGGAGATCGTACAGGCGCGCACACCGCGGGGGAGGGGTTCCCGGGGCCGCCCGCACCTCGGCCCGACCCGCTCTCGCCGCCACCGGGCGGACACCACGGGCGGAGCGCGGGGTTCAGTCGCCGACGGCGAAGCGTTCGCCGACGTGGTTCTGCTGCTCGATCTCGTCGACGAGGGCCACCGCGTAGTCCTCGGCGGAGATGCGGCTCCTGCCCTCGGAGTCCACGACCAGGTCGTCGAGGGCGGTGCGGTAGGTGCCGGTGCGCTCGCCGGGCTCGATCTGTCCGGCGGGGCTGAGGCAGGTCCAGCGGACGTCGTGGACGGAGCGGAAGAAGTCGAGGGCGTCGCCGTGGGCGTGCATGATCTGCAGCAGGGGCTCGGGCAGTCCTTCGGCGTCCCACACCTGCTTTCCGTCGGGTGTGCGCAGCGAACCGGCGCCGTTGACGGTGATCAGCCGCGGGGCCTTGCCGTCCAGCGGACGCAGCCCGGCCACCAGGGACTCGGCGGAGGGTGCGATGGTGGCGATGTGACCGGGCCCGTCGCTGCCGCCGACGGCGCTGACGACCACGTCCTGCCCCTGGGCCGCGGCGGTCACCGAGGCGGGGTCCAGGACGTCGCAGGTGATGACGGTGAGGCCGGGACGCTTCTCGGTGAGCCTCCCGGGGTCGCGGACGACGGCCGTGACGTGGTGGCCGCGGTCCAGCGCCTCGCGCAGGATGCGGCTGCCGATCATGCCGGTGGCGCCGTACAGAGCGATCTTGGCCATGGCGGGTCTCCTCGGGACCGGGCATCGGGTGGAGGCACCACGCTAGCCAGCGTGCCTTCGTCGCCCGGGAAGGCGCGCTGGCACCCCCTGGTCGCAGGAGGGTCGGCGCGGCCTTCTAGCATCGTGTCGCATTCTTCGACGGAGCTGCTGCCCGGTTGGCCGTGTCCCCGCCGTCCCGCACCCCGTACGACACGACGGCTCCACCGCCCGGCGGTGGAGCCGTACATCGAGGAGGAACGTCCATGCAAGCCCGGAAGATCGGCGCGGCCGCCGCCACAGCGGTGGCCCTCCTGGCGGCCCGCGACCTCGTGCAGAAGCGGCACGCGCTGCTCCGGAACTTCCCGGTGGTCGGGCACGCCCGGTACCTGCTGGAGACGATCGGGCCGGAGCTGCGGCAGTACATCGTGACCTCCAACGAGGAGGAGCGCCCGTTCAGCCGTGACCAGCGCACGTGGATCTACGCGTCGGCGAAGGAGGAGAACAACTACTTCGGGTTCGGCACCGAGGTCGACGTCGAGCACGTCCAGGGGCACGCCTACCTGAAGCAGCGCACCTTCGCCGGCACGCTGCCCGACGCGCACGACCCGCAGGCCGCGCTGCCCTCGGCCAAGGTGCTGGGCGGGCCGCGCGGGCGCGCCAAGGCCTTCCGGCCGGCGAGCGTGGTGAACATCTCGGCGATGAGCTTCGGATCGCTCTCCGGCGCGGCCGTCACGGCGCTCAACAAGGGGGCGGCGCTCGCGGGCACGATGCACAACACGGGGGAGGGCGGCCTCTCGCCGTACCACCGCAACGGCGGAGACCTCGTCCTCCAGCTCGGCACGGCGTACTTCGGCTGCCGCAACGAGGACGGCACCTTCAACCTCGACAAGCTCAAGGAGGTGGTCGCCGGCGCGCCCGTCAAGGCGATAGAGATCAAGCTCTCCCAGGGCGCCAAGCCGGGGCTGGGCGGGATGCTGCCGGGCGCGAAGGTGACGGCCGAGATCGCCGGGATCCGCGGCATCCCGGAGGGCCGGGACTGCGCCTCGCCGTCGCGGCACTCCGCGTTCGGCGACGTCGACTCGATGCTCGACTTCGTCGAACTGCTCGCCACCGAGACCGGTCTGCCGGTCGGGGTCAAGAGCGCGGTGGGGGAGATGGGCTTCTGGCAGGAGCTGGCCTCGCTGATGGCGCGCGGCGACCGCGGGGTCGACTTCGTGACGATCGACGGCGGCGAGGGCGGCACCGGGGCGGCGCCGCGGATGTTCGCCGACTCGGTGTCGCTGCCGTTCCGGATGGGCTTCTCCCGGGTCTACGGCACCTTCGCCGAGCTGGGGCTGACCGACGAGCTGACCTTCATCGGTTCCGGCAAGCTCGGCCTGCCCGAGAACGCCGCCGTCGCCTTCGCGCTGGGCGTCGACATGATCAACGTGGCCCGTGAGGCGATGCTGTCGATCGGCTGCATCCAGGCCCAGAAGTGCCACACCGACAAGTGCCCCACCGGCATCGCCACCCAGAACCCGTGGCTGGCCCGCGGCATCGACCCGGCCTCGAAGGCCGACCGGGCCGCCTCCTACCTGCGCACCCTGCGCAGGGAGCTGATGAAGGTCTCGGCGGCCGTCGGCGTCGCCCACCCGGCACTCATCACGGCCGACGACTTCGAGATCATGAACGGCGACTACGAGGCCCGCACCCTCGCCGGTGTCTACGGCTACAAGGAGGGCTGGGGCGAGCTCGGCCCGCACCTCGCCGAGGAGATCACGGCGCTCCTCACCGGCGAGTCGGCCGCCGCCCGGAAGCCGGCGGTCTGAGGCACCGCCCGAAGCGGCTCCACGGGACCCGCCTCCGGGCCCTCGCGTGACGGCGACCGGTCGTCACGGGAGGGCCGGGCGGCCGGAGGGGCGTGAGGGGCGGAGGGGCACCACCGGGACCCGAGGGGGTGCCGGGAAGCTGCCGGTCGATCTGCCGCAGCCCCCCGGGACGGCCGCCATAGCCTGGGCGCCCGGCGCGCAGGACCAGGCTGACGCGCCGTCAGAACGGCGGCCCCCGTGGCTCGCCGTCCCCGTCCGGAAGGATCCCAAGCCCGCCATGACCACTCTCCGCACCCGGGCCGCCGCCCTGGCGGCCGTCGCCGCCGTCGGGTTCGCCACCCTCACCGCCGGGACCGCCCACGCCGCCGCGGCAGCGCCGTCCCCGGCCGCCCCCTCGGTCGCCCAGGCGCCCGCCGCCGCGCCCGCCGCGGTCGCGGCGCTGTCCACGCCCACCCGCATCCCGGGCAACACCGCGATCTCCCGCAATCAGGCCTGGTACTCGCCGGACGGCCGGGTCGTGTTCGCCATGCAGGGCGACGGCAACGTCGTGCTCTACCGCGACAACAAGCCGGTCTGGGTGGCCCCCGGAGCCATGCCCGACGGCAACGTGCTGGTCATGCAGGGCGACGGCAACCTCGTCGTGTACTCCGCCGCCAACACGCCGCTGTGGAACAGCCAGACGGGCGGCCGCCCGGGCGCCGAGCTGGCCATCTACAACGAGGGCGCGATCGCGGTCGTCCTGAACGGCAAGGTCCTGTGGACCTCCGCCCCGTCCACCCCGGCGCCCCTCCCGGCCTGCCCGCCGTGGGGCCCGCCGCTCCCCGGCCAGATCGTCTGGCCGTGGTGCCCGACCTGGCCCTTCCCCGCGTAACCCTCCCGACCGGCTCTGCGGCCCCAGGTCCTCGCCCACCCGGCGGAGGACCTGGGGCCGTGAGCGTGGGCGCGGACGTGGATCCGGGCTTGTGTGTGGGCCCGATTCCCGTTCCCCGCGGGGGATTAAACGCCCAAGCCGTCGTTCCGTGAGATTCGGCCGTACATCTTGTGCGATGTCATGATCCGGCTCACACTTCCGATTTGCGAACATGTGTGCACGGTCGCATGGGCGCCCTTCACCCTTGCGCCTGCCGGGATCCCCGGCGGTCGGAGGGACGTTCCGTGTCACGCTCCCCCCTGGGAAGAGGACGGATCGTCGCGCTCGCGCGGTCCGCCGACTCCCGCGCCGCCGGCCATCACGACACCCCACCTCGCCGAGGGGCCCGGCGGCTGCCGTCGTCATCGCGCCCGAGCCCGGGCATCGGGGCAAGGGCAAGGACCACGAGGTGCGGCCTGCCGCGCCCGCCGGGTCGTCCGAACCACCCCCCCCACGCGAAGGAGCTTCGGATGAAGCACCCGCGCACCCCCACCCCCTGGTGCAGGCCGTTCGCCGCCGTCGCGGCGGCCGCCCTCGTCCTGGCCGGCGCGGCCTGGAACGCGAGCCCGGCCGGCGCGTCCGCGCCGCCGGCCCGCGCCGCCGGCGACGCCACGTCCGGCACCAACCCGACCGCCCTGACCGTCGACGGCGGCGGACCGAGCCTGGTCCGGGTGAGCAGCGACCCGTTCACCAGCGCCGGCAGCCAGTACGCCACCGAGGTGGAGCCCGACACCTTCGCCTACGGCGGCACGATCGTCTCCGCCGCCCAGGTGGGGCGGTTCACCGACGGCGGGGCGGCCGGCCTCGGCTGGAACACCTCGCCGGACGGCGGCCTCAGCTGGCAGCACGGCATGCTGCCCGGCCTCACCACCCACTGGGGCGGCGGTAGTTGGGCCCGCGCCTCCGACCCCGCGGTCGCCTACGACGCCAGGCACGGCACCTGGATGGTGGCCGGCCTGGTCATCGACTCGGGACGCAACCCGGTGGGTGTGACCGTCAGCCGGTCCGCCGACGGCCTGCACTGGCAGGACCCGGTGCGGGCGGTCGGCCACGACGGCCAGGCCTACGACAAGGAGTGGATCGTCTGCGACAACACTCCGACCAGCCCGTACTTCGGCACCTGCTACGTCGAGGTCGACATCCCCTCCTCCGACAACCTGATGGTGATGTCCGCCTCCCGGGACGGCGGCGCCACCTGGTCCGCCCCGACCGGCCCGTCCGGCGTCAACCTGGGCCTCGGCGGCCAGCCGCTGGTGCGGCCCGACGGGACGGTCGTGGTTCCCTTCTCGACCGACACCACCTCGATCCGCTCCTTCACCTCCGCCGACGGCGGCAGGTCCTGGAGCTCCACGGTCCTGGTCGCCGACGTCGTCGCGCACGAGGTCGCGGGCGGGCTGCGCGACGGCGAGGGCCTGCCCTCGGCGGAGATCGACGCCGACGGCAGGGTCTACGTCGCCTGGCAGGACTGCCGCTTCCGGGCCGGCTGCGCGGCCAACGACATCGTCTACGCGAGCTCGGCCGACGGCACCACCTGGTCCGCCGTGACCCGGGTGCCGATCGATCCCGCCACCAGCGGTGTCGACCACTTCATCCCCGGCCTCGGCGTCGACCGCACCACCGCCGGTCGCACCGCCAGGCTCGGGCTGTACTACTACTTCTACCCGAACGCCGACTGCACCGCCGACACCTGCGAGTTGGAGGTCGGCTTCGTCTCCTCCACCAACGGGGGCGCCACCTGGAGTGCGCCGCGGACCGTCGCCGGCCCGATGTCGGTGTCCCGGATCGCCGCCACGAGCGGGGGCGGCATGGTCGGTGACTACCTCTCCACGTCCGTCCTCCACGGCAGGGCCGTGGCCGTCTTCGCGGTCGGCAGGACGCCGGCCGGCGGCCAGGCCTTCGACGAGGCCATGTACGCCGTCGCGGGCGGCCTCGCCGTCCGGCCCGGCACCGTTCCCTCCACTACCGGGCCGGTCGTCGTCACCGCGCCGCCCGACCGGGAACGGCACCGTTCGCCGGTGACCAGCTGGTGACCGGCCGCTGACCGGCCGCTGACCGGTCGGGGCCAGCCGCCCCCCCCCAACAACAGAAAAGCCAACCACCCCCCACCCCCCCCCCCCCCCCACCCCCCCGCCCCCCCCCCCCCCCCCCCCCC
>NZ_JBHVJT010000081.1:24650-36666 GCF_042798815.1 Kitasatospora sp. NPDC057738
CGCCACCGCGCCGCACGACAGGGAACGGCATTGTGCGCGGGTGACGAGTTGGTGACCGGTCGCGGACGGGCTGCGGACCGGCCGGGCCCTTCCTCCCCCTCGGTGGGAGGACGGGCCCGGCCTACAGCGGCAGTTCGACCACCACGGGCCGGTGGTCCGACACCGGCATCCTGGGCGCCCGCACCGAAGCCGCCCGGTGCGCTCCGAGCCCGGTCGCCAGGACGTGGTCGAGCTGCACCAGGGGGCGGTGCGAGGGAAAGGTCCGGACCCGGGCCGCTCGACGCCAGCCGGACCGGGGCGGCGGGCCGTCCGGCCGGGGCTGCGAGGGCCTCGACGGGGAGAGGAGCTCGGCCGCGCCGAGCGCGGCCGCGGGAATCGCGCCGACGATGTTGAAGTCGCCCAGCAGCACGTGCGGCCGGGGAAGGCCGGCGATCCAGCGGTGCACGGCGAGGAGTTGGCCGACGTTCCACCCCGGGACGAACGACAGGTGCAGCGCCACCGCGGTGAACGGGCCGCGCCGCCCCTGCAGGACGGCGGCCAGTGCCGTGCGCGGATGGTCGCGGATCACCGTGAGGCCCGCCTGCCCGGGAAGGCGCAGCGGGACGGCGAGGGGAGGCGCGCCGAACCGCCGGGCCCGCCAGCCGAGGACCGGCAGCCTGGAGAGCAGCGCGATGCCGTGCGAGGGAACCTCGCCGTCGTGGCCCGCGCCCGGCGGACCGTACACCCGCAGCCCCGGTTCGGAGCGGTCGCGGACCCAGGTCCGGCCCGGCAGGGCCCGGGCGTGGAACGCCGAGGCGTAGCGCCAGTCCGCGGCACCGGTCGCCTCGGCGACCGCCCGCGCCTGGTCCACCCGGCCCGACCGCTCCTGGAAGCGGTCGAGCTCCTGCAGCGCCACCACCTCGGCGTCCAGGGACGCGACGGCGTCGACGAGCGGGTGCACGGCGGCGGTGCCGGGGGCCGTCGCCGGCGGGTGGCCGTCGGCCGGGAGCCGCTGCCCGTGCAGGACGTTGAAGGTCGCCAGGCGCACCAGCGCGGAGCCGATCATGGATGGACGGTACAGCAACGGGCCGGGCCGCATCGGCGCCCTCGCTCAGTCGCTCTCCCGGGGCTTCTCGCTCTCTCCGGGCTTCTCGGTGGTGCGGGCCCAGGCGGTGCGGCGCTGGGATTCGTGTTCCTGGGCGAGGCGGCGCAGGACGGCGAGGACCGGTTCGAGCAGGAGGACGACGATGGCGGCGTGCTCGGCGAGCCGCAGGGGGTCCTTGATGCCTTCGAGCTGGTCGAGGTCGAGGCGTGCGGCGGTGGCGGCGACCTCGGCGTAGGGGAGGAGGTCCTCGGTGCGGTAGCTGACGCCGAGGCGGTCGAGGTCCATCAGGCTCGCGGCGAGGGCCCGGCGGTGCGGCGAGTCCTCGGAGACGTTCCAGCCCATGGCGGCGAGCAGCTCGTCGACCCGGTGCGCCTGCTGGTCGACGGCCTCCGTCTCGGCGGCGTCCACGGGCGTGGGCAGGGCGTAGTGGACGACTCCGAGCCTGGCGAGCGGGTCGAGGGGCTCGTCGAGTGCGGCGAGGACGTCGCGGGTGGCGGCGATGGACAGGCCGCCGCGGGCGGTCAGGGCGCGGATCAGCCGCAGCCGCTGGACGTGTTCGTCGCCGTAGAGCGTGAGCGTGGCGCCGAGCGGTCGTCCGGGCGGCAGCAGGCCCTCGCGTACGTAGTACTTGATGGTGGCGACCGGTGTCCCGGACTGCCGGCTCAGGTCGGAGATCTTCATGCGCGCTCTCGCTCGGACTCGGTGTCTGTGATCAGTCTCGCAGGCCGTCGAATGGACTCCGTCCACTGATAGTGCCACTATCGGGCTGGATAGTGAAGGTTCCAGTTGGGCTTTTGAACAGCCACAACGCCGGGAACCGGCTGTTCGTCCCTACCTGGAGCGCCGTCACGGCGCGATACCGCAACCGGAGCACCATGCCAGCCCCAAGCCCCACCGGAACCGGGCGCCACGCCACGACCCCCGCCCCGCCCCGGAACTCCGGGAGGAGTGATGTCTGAGCCGAGCCGTGTCGCGAACGTGAGCGCCCGCGGACTGCTGCGCAGGAAGAGCCTGTGGCTGCCGTCGGCGGTGATCCTCGGCCTGCTGTCGTTCGTCCTGTCCCTGCTCTACCTGGGTGCCAACAACGACCCGGTCGGCTCGACGAAGGACATGCCGATCGCGCTGGTCAACGCGGACCGCGGCACCCAGGTGGCCGGCCAGCGGATCGACCTGGGCGCGCAGATCGTCGCGCAGGTCACCGGGGCCGACGACCTGAAGGGCAAGGTCTCCTGGAAGCAGGTCGACCGCGCCACCGCCGACGACCTCCTGGGCAAGGACAAGGTGTTCGGGGCGCTCGTCATCCCGGACGACTTCTCCGCCACGGTCGCCGCACTCGCCGGACCGGCCCAGCACGACCCGCACCCCCCGACCATCACGGTGCTGACCAACCCCGCGGCCGGAAGCTTCGGCTCCTCCATGGCCACGGAGATCAACCGCAACGTCGTCCAGGCCACGTCCGTCCAGCTCGGCCACCAGCTCACCGAGCAGCTCGCGAAGCAGCAGGCCGCGCACCAGGCGGGCGCGGCCGCGGCGGACGGTTCCGCGGCGCACCAGGCCGCGCCGGGCGCCGCCGCCCAGCTGATGGTCACCGACCCGGTCAAGGCCGTGATCCAGGAGGGCCACCCGCTCGGCCACCACAGCGGCCTCGGCCTGAGCGCCTTCTTCTACACCCTCGTCCTGGTCCTGGGCGGCATGCTCGGCGCCAACGTGATCCACACCCAGGTGGACACGGCGCTCGGCTACATCTCCAGTGAGAAGGGCCCGTTCCGCAGCACGGCGCCCGCCCAGCACATCAGCCGGACCCGCCACTTCGCGGTCGCCTCGGTGCTCATGGTCGTCCTCTCGGCGCTGACCTCGGCCCTCGCGATGGTCGCCGCCGTCGGCGTCATCGGCATCGACGCCTCCCACCTGCCCCTGCTGTGGCTCTTCGGGACCTGCGCCACGGCCGCGATGGGCATCACCGGGCTGGCCCTGCTCGCCGCCTTCGGCACCCCGGGCCCGATCGTGTCCATGCTGGTGCTGGTCGGCCTGGCGATCCCGTCCGCCGGCGCCACCATCCCGCTGCAGGCGCTGCCGGACTTCTACCGGTTCCTGGCCGACTTCGAGCCCTTCCGCCAGGTGGTCGACGGAGTCCGCTCCATCCTCTACTTCGGCGCGCAGGCCGACGCCGGACTCGGCCGGGCCTGGGCCATGGTCGGCATCGGCTTCGCGATCTCCGTCGTCCTCGGCCTCGCCGTCACCCGCCTCTACGACCGCAAGGGGCTGCACCGCAGCCCCGCCCGCGTGCCGCAGCCGGCCCCGGCGGCCGGGTGACCCGCCCGTGACGGGTCCGGTGCCGGCCCTCCCCGGGTCGGCACCGGACCCGCGCCATGACCGCCGGTCCGCCGGGCGCCGCCTCCGACACAGCCGCCGGCGGCGACCCCGCGAACCGACGAACCGACGAACCAGCACCACCGAGAGAACCGCCATGTCCCAGGACGCGCCCGCACCCCCGCCCCCGTCGGCCCCGCCCGTACGGCCGCTCGACCGCATGTACCGCATCATCGCGCTCTGGAAGGGGCACCTGGCGCCCGCCCTCAAGGAGAACGGGCTCACCGTCGCCCACTTCCACGTCCTCGCGGTCCTGCGCCAGGCCGGGCCCTCCCACCGCCTGACCACCGGACAACTGGCCGCCGGCGAGATGGTCACCGGCTCCGGCATGACAGCCCGCGCGGACCAGCTGGAACGCAAGGGCCTGATCGCCCGCGAGCGCGACGAACGCGACCGCCGGATCATCCACCTCAGGCTCACCGACCGCGGCCTGTGCCTCGTCGACCAGGTCATCGCCCGGCACCGCCTGATGGAACAGCGGCTGATGGCCGGGCTCGACGACGGGGAACACCGCGCCCTCGCCGGCCTGCTCACCAGGCTGGAACACCTCCTCGAAGGCGACACCGGCACCCCCCGGACCGGTCGGCAGCTCTGACCGAACTCGCGGCGCGGACCCTCGCCGCCCTGGCGAACCGGCGGCCCGCCGACCGCCCGGCCGTGACCCGCTCCGCGCTCGGCTTCCACCGGCCCGGCGCACGCCGTTCCCCCCGCGCCCTCGCGTCGTCGCCTCGTCGCGCCCGCGTTGTCGTGTCGTCGCGGCGTCGTGCCCGTTCGTGCGCGACTCCCGTGGCCGTTGCGCTCCCGCCGTCACCTTCGCGACGGCGGGAGCGTCCGCGTTCCGGCGCGTGCTGCCCGGCCGGTCCTGGGGAGAGGGGGCGAAACGGCCGGACCGGTGGGGCGAACGGGCGCCGTCGAGCACGGGAGGAGGCCTGTGCCGGGGCGGGCACCGGCGAGTTGCAGCGGCTGTGGGACCGGCTGACACTCGCAGCAGGAGCGGTGGCGCCGACGGGTCGGCCGCCGCGCCCGCCCCGGAGACGAGAACGGTCATGGCGTACGAGCCGGAGAGCCCCTTCCGGTCGCCCATCGTGGGTGACCTCAACCTGTCCCCGCCCGGCGCCGTGCTCCGCGAGGCCGCGGAGCCCGCGGCCGACCCGGAGCGGCAGGTGCCGATGCTGATCGAGCTGAACCTGCGCTTTCCCGGCGGACTCCAGGCGGTCCGCGACGAGTTCTACGCGCTCTGGGAGCACTACGCGGGGCGGTCGAGCGGGTGGTGGCCGGTGGAGGTCACCTCGGGGAGCCACGTGCAGCCCGAGGTGCCGCGGGGGCTCGCGCTGGTCGCGCCGAAGCTGTACCAGACCGTCCTCTCCCGGGGGGACCTCCGCGAGCTGGTGGAGGACGACCGGCAGTCCGCCGTCCGGACCGGGCGGCCGCCCGTCATCTTCCGGGTGTGGCCGGACTATCCGCTGGACCCCCAGATCGACCGCTCGGCACCCACGGTGAAGGCCAACGCCGCCTGGCGCGCCTACGACGCGCGCGGCAGCGGGATCGTGTGGGCGGTCATCGACAGCGGCATCGACGCGGCCCACCCGCACTTCTCCCGACTGGAGCTCGCGGCCGAGGGGCGGGGCGAGGACCTGCCGCAGGGGAGGACCACCCGGTTGCACCGCGACTTCAGCTTCCTGGTGAACCCGGACGACCCCGCGGCGCAGCCGCCCGGCGGAGCGACGGGCCGGAACCCGGCGTCGCCGCTCGTGGACGACAGCGGGCACGGCACGCACGTCGCCGGCATCATCGCGGGCTGCACCCCGGAGGGCATGACGCCGCGGGTGGCGACGCCGGACGAGCCCGGGGACGGCGGATTCGTCGCCAGGGCCGGCGCGGACCGGCTGTCCGGGATGGCGCCGGACTGCGATCTGGTCAGCATCAAGGTCATGAGGCTCAGCCGCCAGGGCACCTATGTGACCTCCTCCAGCGCGGTCATCCGCGCGCTGACCTACCTGCGGACCGAGGTCAACGTGGACCCGGCGGTGCTGCGCGTGCACGGCGTCAACATGAGCCTCGGCTGCGAGTGGAGGCCCGACCAGTACGCCGCGGGCCAGTCGCCGCTCTGCCAGGCCGTGGGCCAGGTGGTCGCCTCCGGTGTGGTCGTGGTGATCTCGGCCGGCAACTTCGGTGCCCGGAGCACGGCCCGGGACACCGCCAACACCTCGGCCGTCATGGGCTCGATCACCGAACCGGCACACACCGAGGACTGCATCGCGGTCGGCTCCACCCACCGGGAGGCGCCGCACGCGTTCGGCGTCACCTGGACCTCGGGAAAGGGCCCGACGCTCGACGGCCGGATGAAACCGGACGTCGTGGCGCCCGGCGAGTGGATCGCCTCGGCGGCCAGCGGCGACGTGCGGGCCACCGCCGGGCTGACCCCGGCCCCGGGGGATCCGGTGCCGGAGAGTCTGCTGACGTACGCCGAGCAGTCCGGCACCTCGATGGCGGCGCCGCACGTGTCCGGTGTGATCGCGGCCTTCCTGTCCGCCCGCCCGGAGTTCATCGGCCGACCGCGGGAGGTCAAGAGCCTGCTCACCGCCTCCGCCACCGACCTCGGCCGGGAGCGGTACGCCCAGGGGGCGGGCCTGGTGGACCTGATGCGGATGCTGGCGAACGTATGACGAACCGACGAACGGCCATCCGAAAGGTCATGTGCGATGAGGCGACTGCCGACCGACGAGCCCGTGTGGGACCTCGCCTTCGACGAGAAGGGGGTGCTGACCGCGCCGGCGGCGGGTGACTTCCTCGACGAGGTGACGGCCGAGGGGGTGACGGACCTGTTCGTGTTCAGCCACGGGTGGGGCGTGGACGAACAGAGCGCCCGCGAGCTCTACGACGCGATGTTCCCGCTGATCCGGCAGGCCGGAAGCGGCGCGGCGAACCTCGGCACGGTGGGGTTCGCGGGCGTCCACTGGCCCGCGCTCTGGTTCCCGCCCACGCCGGCGACCCCGCCACCGGCGGTCGCCTCGCCCCAGGCCGGGGACGGCGCCCTGCTGGACCTCAGCGCCGGAACGGCGGCCGTCTCCGGGGCGGACATCGCCGCGTCGCTGGGCAAGGGCTTCGCCGACCCCGAGCAGCAGCGGACGGTGGCCGAGATCGGCCGACGCATCGACGAGGCGGTGGCGGCCGCCGGTGCGGCCGAGCCCGATGCGGCCAAGGAGCAACGACTGGGGCGGATCCACGAGTTGATCCGGTCCCTGGTGCCGCCGCCCGGGCCCGACGGCGGGTTCGAGGACGCGGGCGAGACCGCGCTGCTCCTGGACGCCGATCCGAGGACGTCGTACCGGGCCGCCGCCGAGGCCTTCGGCAGCGCGCCGCCCGGCTCCTCCACGCAGGGCATCGGCGACTGGTTCCAGCACGCCGTGAACGGCGCGAAGGACGTGCTGCGGGTGCTCTCGTTCTCGATCATGAAGGCCCGGGCCGGCGACATCGGCCGGGGCGGCCTGGGGCCGCTGCTGGCCACCCTGCACGGCCGCTCGCCCGGCCTGCGGGTGCACCTCCTCGGCCACAGCTTCGGTGCCCGGCTGGTCTCCTTCGCCCTGGCCGGCGTCGGCGCCCCCGCCGACAGCCCGGTCGCCTCGCTCCTGCTGATCCAGGGGGCGTTCTCGCACTGGTCCTTCGCCCACGCCCAGGACAACCCCTTCGGCAGCGCGGGCGCGCTGAACGCCTTCGCGGACCGGGTGCGCGGTCCGCTCGTCTCCACCTACAGCGTCCACGACTGGGCCGTCGGCGTGTGGTACCCGAAGGCGTCCTTCCTCGCCCGCCAGGACTCCGAGGCCGATGTCGCCGGACGCTGGGACGGCATGGGCGCGGACGGGTACCAGGCCGTGGCGCCGACCGGGGACCGGGTGATGCCGGCCGAGGGCGAGGCCGCCGTTGGGCAGGATCTTCACCGAGGTCGCGGGGACGTCGGGCAGGTTGGCCGAGACGTCGGTCCAGGTGGCTCCGCCGTCGCGGGTCTCGAAGAGGTGGCCGACGCCGGCGCCGGGGCCTTCGGTCCAGGTCCGGGAGAAGCCGTTGAAGGCGACGAAGACGTGCTGGGCGTCGCTCTCGTCGACCGCGAACGAGGAGATGTAGCGGTTGGGCAGGGTGCCGTCCACCGGCAGGTCGAGCTGGTGCCAGCCGGTGCCGTCGGTCTTGCCGACCGCGATGCCGCGGCTGAAGCCGACGTTGTTGCAGGGGCCGCACCAGCCCGCGTACACCGTGCCGTCGACCGTCGCCACCGCCGTGGCGACGTGGCCGGCGCCCAGGTCGTAGGCGTTGGCCCACTCGCTGCCGCTGCGGATCGCGTAGCCCTTGTGCTGCACCCAGACGTGCCGGCCGCCGGCGATCCAGGTGTTGACGTCCTTGGGGTCCGAGGTGATCGGCGCGATGAAGCGGGCGGAGCTGGTGTCCTTGTCCGGCGGGGCGACCTCGTAGGAGGTGGCCTTGGCCGGGTCGGTCTTCCAGACGCCGCTGTTGACGGCGCAGTTCTGGGTGACCCAGACGTCGAGGTAGACATACTCCTCGGCGATGTTGCAGCCGTTGTCCGGGTCGACGAGGGTGTCGGCGCCGTCGCCGCCGAAGTTGGAGCCCATCACCTTGTCGTGGGCGCGCAGGATGGACTCGCCGTTGTCCTGGAGACCGCCGCTGACGATCACGCCCCGGCCCGAGCGGTCCGCCGGGTCCTTGCCGACGCCGACCGAGTAGTACTGCAGGGTGTCCATGGTGCCGTCGGCCAGGGACTTCCAGTCCGTGGCGTGGCCGGAGGCGTCGGCCGCGCCGGCGACCGGACGGCTGTAGACGCCGCCGTCGTTGCCCACGTAGACGCTGGTCCTGCCCTGGTACGTGCCGAAGGCGACGGCGTGCTGGTCGGAGTGCGTGGTCTGCGAGCAGTCACCGGTCTGCTTGGTCGGGTCGATGCTCCAGCAGGGGAAGCCGAAGTTCCAGTACGGGCCCGGGACGGTCCAGGTGGAGCCGCCGTCCTTCGTCTCCAGGACCTCCTCCAGGCCCGCGTAGACGTGGTCCGGGTCGGCGGGGTCGACCTGGAGGAACTGGTTGTACCAGGCCTGGATGCCGGGCTGGTAACCCTCGTCCTGGAGTGCGGAGCCGGAGTTCTTCAGCTTGTCCTTGTCCGCGATCCGGGTCCACGGCCCGAACGGGGAGCCGGACTTGGAGACGTAGATGCCCTTGAGTCCGGTGTCGGGGTCGGTCGCCGAGACCTCCGGGGACTGGTCGATGGCGTAGTAGCGCGACCCGTCGGCCGAGGCGGCGAAGGTCACATTGCCGACGTTCGCGGCGTCGGTCGGCAGGTCGCCGAGCGAGCCGACGCGCTGCCAGGTGCCGTCCGCGGCCTTGCTGTAGAAGCCGTTGTAGCTGTCGCCACCGCGCCAGCCGACGGCGAGGACGACCTTGCCCGGGTCCTTGGGGTCGATCGCGATGTCGTTGGCGATGTTCTTGTACGGCGCGGCCGGGTCGCCGGCCTTCGAACCACCGGGCAGGTACTCCGGGTTGGGCGCGAACTCCAGCGTCCACGGACCGGACAGGTCCGTCGTGGAGTGGCTCCACACGCCCCGGCTGGTGGCCGCCCACACCTTGCCGCCGCCGAAGCGAAGCGCATGGATGATGGTCGACTCCAGCTCGGCTCCGCCGACCCGGTTGCCGGGTTGGAACTCGCCGCGCTTCGGGTCCGGCAGCACGTACACGCCGGTGCCGACGTACGAGGTCGCGCCGGTGTTGGACTCGCCGGTGGCGTACCAGAGCCGGCCGCCGTCATCGAGGTCCAGGGTGCCCGTCGAGAGGGAAGGGAGGCTGTCCGAGATGGACTGCCACCGGCCGCCGCCGGTGCGGGAGCGGAAGACGCCGCCGTTGGCACCGCCCGCGTACACGTAGCCGTCCTGGTCGGCCGCGAGCCCGGTGATCCGGCCGGTCACGTAGCCGGAGCCGCCGCTGGAGTTGGAGTTGACGTCCCGGTAGCGCGGGTCGTCGGAGTCGTAGGGCTTGTCGGTGACGTGGTCCCAGCTGCCGGCGGTGTGCGGCATCGACTGCAGCTGGGCCCAGGCCGCGCCGTAGGCGCCGGGCGCGACCACGCCGGGGGCGGTGCGGGCCTCGGTGTACTGCGCGGTGCCCTCGGCCGAGTTCTCCGCCTCGTCGCCCTCGTCCTCCCCGGGGGCCTCGGACTTGGCGGTGAACGCCGGGCCGGCGGCTGCCTGGGTCTTGACCTTCTTGGCGTGCTTCTGGCCGATCTCGGCCTGGTGCTGGGCCTGGTGCGGGCGCGGGCCGGGAGCGTCGGAGGGCGCGGCGAGCGCCTGGGTGGTGGCCAGGCCCAGCGCGGTCAGTGTGACGGTGCTCAGCAGAAGCTTGTTGTGTCGCCCCTTGGGCACGTGGAGACCTCCCCGTGAAGTGCCGGCGGCGCGGGTCGCGCGTTCCGGCGGAGACAGGCGAAGCCTTGCGGGTGGGCCGTGACTGAGGAAGGGCAACGCGCATAACGACTTATTAAAAGTACTACTGTTAAAGGTGGTTGCATTCACCGTATGGCGGGGTCGGCGAGCCGCGCCCCCCGCAATTGGTCCAGACCTAATTGGTCCAGACCTATTGACTCCGTTTGCCGCCCCTCCTACGATCCGGTCCGGCACAGCCCCACATGTTTCCCCCCACCTCACCCAGAGCCGGGCGTCACGCCCCCACGCGTCGGTCATGTCCATGACGCTCGGCGGAAAGGGAGCACAGCATGTTTCGTCGGAGGTCGCGCACCCCACGCCCGTCGGGCGGATTCCGCCCGGAGCGGGCGACCGTGGAACGCGCGGTACAGGTGCCCCGGACCGGCCGCCCCGAGCCCGGGCCGACCGTCCTGAAGCGCTTCCTCGCCGGGGTGAGCGCCGCAGCCGTCATCGGCGCCGGCATCGCCGTGGCCGGCACCGTCACGGCCGGGGCCGCCACCCCCAACCTGGTCGCCAACCCCGGCTTCGAGAACGGGCTTTCCGACTGGACCTGTTCCGGTGGGGCGGGCGCGGCGGTGAGCAGCCCGGTCCACTCCGGCGCCTCCGCGCTCAAGGCCACGCCGACCGGCCAGGACACCGCCCAGTGCACCCAGACCATCAGCGTGCAGCCCAACTCCCAGTACACGCTGAGCGCCTACGTCCAGGGCAGCTACATCTACCTGGGCGCCACCGGCACCGGTGTCACCAACGCCTCCACCTGGACGGCGAACAGCGCCTCGTACAGCCAGCTCAGCGTGGGCTTCACCACCGGGGCGAGCACCACCTCGGTGACCGTCTTCCTGCACGGCTGGTACGGGCAGCCCGCGTTCTACGCGGACGACGTGTCGCTCACCGGCCCCGGCGGCAGCAGCCCCTCGCCGACCGCCACCACGCCGACCACCGCGCCTCCGACGTCGTCGACGCCGACCACGACGCCGCCCACCACCACGCCGCCGAGCGACACCTGCCCCACGAAGCCCAAGCCGTCCGGCAAGGTCCTCCAGGGGTACTGGGAGAACTGGGACGGCGCCCTGAACGGCGTCCACCCCGGCATGGGCTGGACGCCCATCACGGACAGTCGGATCGCCGCGCACGGCTACAACGTCATCAACGCCGCCTTCCCGGTGATCCTCTCGGACGGCACCGTCCTGTGGCAGGACGGCATGGACACCAACGTCAAGGTCTCGACCCCCGCCGAGATGTGCCAGGCCAAGGCGGCCGGGGCGACGATCCTGATGTCGATCGGCGGCGCCGCCGCCGGCATCGACCTGAGCTCCAGCACCGTCGCCGACAAGTTCGTCGCGACCGTCGTCCCGATCCTGAAGAAGTACAACTTCGACGGAATCGACATCGACATCGAGACCGGCCTGTCCGGGAGCGGCAACATCAACACGCTGTCCGCCTCCCAGGCCAACCTGATCCGCATCATCGACGGCGTGCTGTCCCAGATGCCCGCGGGCTTCGGCCTGACGATGGCCCCCGAGACCGCGTACGTCACCGGCGGAAGCGTCAACTACGGGTCGATCTGGGGCGCCTACCTGCCGATCGTCAAGAAGTACGCCGACAACGGGCAGCTGTGGTGGCTGAACATGCAGTACTACAACGGCAGCATGTACGGCTGCTCCGGCGACTCCTACCAGGCCGGTACCGTCCAGGGCTTCACCGCGCAGACCACCTGCCTGAACAACGGCCTGACCATCCAGGGCACCACCATCCGGGTGCCCTACGACAAGCAGGTGCCCGGCCTGCCGGCCCAGCCCGGTGCGGGCGGCGGCTACATGGACACGGGCCTGGTCGGCCAGTCGTGGAACGCCTTCAACGGTTCGCTGAAGGGGCTCATGACGTGGTCGCTCAACTGGGACGGCTCGAAGGGCTGGTCCTTCGGCGACAACGTCAAGCGCCTCCAGGGGCGTTGACACCCCGGAGTCCCCGGAGTCCCCGGAGTCCCCGGAGTCCCCGGAGTCCCCGGAGCTCCTGAAGCCCCCGGAGCTCCCGGAGTTCCCGCCGACGGCCCGCGCCCCGGAGCACCGCTCCGGGTGCGGCCCGGTCACCGACCGGA
>NZ_JBHVJT010000081.1:36676-40771 GCF_042798815.1 Kitasatospora sp. NPDC057738
CCCACAGGCTCTCCATCCGGCCTCCCGCCCCAAGAAACCCCCCTTGGGGGGCCCCTCTACCACAAATAAACCCCGCACCGGCCTGGAACTCGGGACCCCGGGCCGTCGAAGCCCTCGGGCGCGGGGGGCCGTTCGAAGAAGGTCTCCAGGACGACGGTCGCCTGGGTGCCGCTCACGCCGTCGATCGCGTAGAGCCGCCGCAGCACGTCCTGAAGCTGTTCGGGGGTCGCCGTCCGCACCTTGACCAGCACCGAGGCGCTGCCCGCGATGATGTGCGCCTCCTCGATCTCGGGTATCGCGGTGAAAGCCGGCGCCGAGTCCCCCATCCAGGCCGTGGAATCCACCATCACGAAGGAGAGCACCCCGAGCCCGAGGCTCCTGGGGTCCAGCTCCACCGTGGTGCGGCGGATCACGCCGCGCTCGCGCAGCTTGCGCACCCGCTCGTGCGCCGCCGCCGTGGAGAGGCCCACGGCCCTGCCCAGCGCCGCGTACGCCTGTCCGGCGTCCTGTTGCAGCAGGGCGAGCAACGCCCGGTCGGTGTCGTCGAGATGATCGATGGTCATGGTGGGACCATACCGTGTTCTGGCATACTCCCAATTATCGGGACGGTATTCGGTACTAGGCGACACGGGGTGAATGATGTCCGGCTCCATCGGGTCCGAGCTGTACGAGATCCTGGACGAGCGGTTCCGCCGCTGCACCAACGGCGACAGCCGGCTGGAGAAGCTGTACGGCGACTGCCGCTGGGCCGAGGGCCCGCTCTACCTGCCCGCCTGGCGCCAGGTGATCTGGAGTGACATCCCCAACGACCGGCTGCTGCGCTGGGACGAGGCCACCGGCACGGTCGGCGTCTTCCGCTCCCCGGCCGGGCACCCCAACGGCAACACCCTCGACCGCGAGGGCCGGCTGATCAGCTGCGAGCAGGGCGACCGCCGGGTGACCCGCACCGAGCACGACGGCCGGATCACCGTCCTCGCCGACCGCTACCGGGGCAAGCGGCTCAACTCGCCCAACGACGCGGTGGTCCGCTCGGACGGCGCGATCTGGTTCTCCGACCCGGACTTCGGCATCACCTCGGACTACGAGGGCCACCGGGCCGAATCCGAGATCGGCGCCCGCGACGTCTACCGGATCGACCCGCACAGCGGCGAGGTCCGGCTGGCGGCCGACGGTTTCGACGGGCCCAACGGACTGGTCCTGTCACCGGACGAGCGGCAGCTCTACGTCAACGACAGCCGGGCCGGGCACATCCGGGTCTTCGACATCCGGGAGGACGGAACCCTCACCGGCGACCGGATCTTCGTCAAGGGCGTCGGCTGCCGCTTCGACAACATCCGCTTCGACCGCGACGGCCGGCTCTGGGCGGCGGCCTTCGACGACGGCGTCCACTGCTACGCCCCCGACGCCACCCTCCTCGGCCGCATCCGTGTTCCCGAGCCGGTCTCGAACCTCACCTTCGGCGGCCCGAAGCGGAACCGGCTGTTCATCACCGCCACCACCTCGCTGTACTCCCTGGTGACGTCCATGACGGGCACCCACCGCGTCTCCTTCCAGTAAGAGACACGCCGGCCCGGCCGCTCGCGGCGGGGGAGCGCCGGCCCGCTGCGGCCCCAGTGGTCAGCCGGTGAACAGGCCGGCGTTCCGCCGGACGAAGTCGCCCACGCCGGTGGCGGGGCGGCCGGTGACCTGCTGGACGCCGTCGGTCCGGCGGTCGTAGCGGTTCTCGGCGTGGAGGCGGGCCATGGTGGAGATGTGCTGGAGGACGTGTTCCGGCAGCTCCAGCGGTGCGAGGTCGTGGTCGATCCACTCCCGCAGCGGGACGTCGACGTAGCGGACGGGCCGGCCGAGGGCTTCGGAGGCCTCCGCGGCGATGGCCGGGCCGTCCTGGGAGCGCGGGCCGGTCAGCTCGTAGACCCGGCCGAGGTGCGGGGCCGGGTCGGCCAGGACCTCCGCGACGACCGCGGCGACGTCCGCGGCCGCCACGGGGGAGGTCCTGGCCCGCCCCAACGGCAGCCTGACGGTGCCGCCCCTGGCGATCGAGGCCAGTCCGGCCCGGAAGAGCGGGTTCTCCAGGAACACGGTGGGCCGGACCTCGACGACGGGCAGGCCCGACCAGCTCAGCACCTGCTCGACCAGCCACTGCTGCCGGTGCTGGTGGGACTCGCCGGCGGCGGAGAGTCCCAGCTCGGAGACGGTCAGCTGGGACATGTTCACGAACACCTCCAGCCGCCCCGCCTCCCGGGCCACGGCCGCCGCCGTGAGGGCGGCCTCCAGGTACTGGTCGGAGACGCCCATGCCGAAGTACGTCCGGCGGCAGCCGGCCAGGGCCGCGAGGACGTCGTCCGTGCGGGTCAGGTCCCCGACGACGACCTCGGCGCCGGTCGCCCGCAGGGCCCGCGCGCGCTCGTCCTCGCGGTGCACCAGGGCGCGGACCGGCAGGCCCCGCCGCCGCAGGTCCTCGACCACGGACCGCCCGACGCCCCCGACGCGGCCGGCGGCCCCGGTCACCAGGATCGGTTGCACGGTCTCCTCCGAAGTGTTCGGCCCGGCGCGGCGCGGGCCCGGTGCGGCCCGGCCCGGCCGGTCGTCAGATGGTGGCGGTGTCGATGACGAAGCGGTAGCGGACGTCGCTGGCGAGGACGCGCTCGTAGGCGTCGTTGATCCGGTCGGCGCCGATCAGCTCGATCTCGGCCGCCACGCCGTGCTCGGCGCAGAAGTCCAGCATCTCCTGGGTCTCGGCGATCCCGCCGATGCCCGAGGAGCTCATGCTGCGGCGCTTGCCGGCCAGCCGCCGGAGGTCGACCTCCACGGGCTCCTCCGGCAGGCCGACGTTGACCATGGCCCCGTCGGTGCGCAGCAGGGAGAAGTAGGCGGCGAAGTCGAGCGGGGCGGAGACGGTGTTGAGGACGAGGTCGAAGGTGCCCGCGAGCTTCTGGAAGGTCGCCGGGTCGCTGGTGGCGTGGTAGTGGTCGGCGCCCAGCCGCAGGCCGTCGTCCTTCTTGCGCAGGGACTGGGACAGCACGGTGACCTCGGCCCCGAGCGCGTGGGCGATCTGCACGCCCATGTGGCCGAGCCCGCCGAGGCCGACGACGGCGACCCGCGTGCCGGGCCCGGCGTTCCAGTGCCGCAGCGGGGAGTAGGTGGTGATGCCCGCGCACAGCAGCGGGGCGGCCTTGTCCAGCGGCAGCGCGTCCGGGATGCGCACCACGTAGTTCTCGTCGACGACCACGTTCTTCGCGTAGCCGCCGTACGTGGGCCGGCCGTCCTTGCCGACGGCGTTGTAGGTCCACACCGGGCCGTCGTCGCAGTACTGCTCCAGGCCGGCCCGGCAGTTGTCGCAGGTGCGGCAGGAGTCGACCATGCAGCCGACGCCGACCCGGTCGCCGACCCGGAACCTGGTGACGCCGGGGCCGGCCCCGGTGACGACGCCCGCGATCTCGTGCCCGGGCACCATGGGGAAGACCGCCTCGCCCCAGCCCTCGCGGGCCTGGTGGATGTCGGAGTGGCAGATGCCGACGAAGGCGATGTCGATCAGCAGGTCGTGCTCGCCGACCGCACGGCGCTCGATGGTGGTGCGTTCCAGCGGGGCCTTGGGGCCCGGTGCGGCGTAGGCGGCGACGGTGGTGGTCATGGGAGTTCGTTCCCCCTTCTGCGGACGGAACCGCGATGGTCGGATCGGGCCGGGTCGGCCGGGCCGGACGGGTCGGGTGAGCCGGGCGGGTCGGTCGACCAGCACGTCCACGGTACCCACGAGGACGGTGCGCCGCTCTGCCGGCCCGGCCGGGGAGCGGCGGAGCCGGCCCCGGGACGCACGGTCGGGCAGGCCGGGAGGCGCCTGGCGCGACCGCACCCGAGTGGGTGATCATGATGTGACGTCCTGTCATGTTTCTTTGACGAGAAGGTTTTCGCCATGTTGGTCGACTGGCCCACCGAAGTGTTCGCGCTCCGCCTGCACCGCATTCCCGGCCTGGTGGCGGGCGCCGCGGCGGGAAGCCCGGAGGGCACCCCCGTGGCGCCCGCGCCCGTCCCGGGGGCGGGGGACGGGAGCGCCCCGCCGCCCAAAGATAACAACCCCCCCCTCGGGGAAGGGAGGGG
>NZ_JBHVJT010000081.1:40781-45955 GCF_042798815.1 Kitasatospora sp. NPDC057738
TCCTCCCTTCTTCCCCCCCCCAGTCTCCCCCCCCCCCTCCCCCTCCCCCCTCCCCTGTGTATCCGCTACAGCCCAGCCCACCCTTGGCCCCCCCCTTCCCCCCCCCCGCGCCCGTCCCGGCGCCGGAGCCCGCGCCCGCTCCGGCGCCGAAGGTCACCGACCTCCCGGTGGGAACGGGACGGGTCCGGGTGCCGGCCCGCCGCTTCGAGAAGCACGTGCGGACCATCGAGCAGATCTTCGACGAGACCAGCTTCCGGGAGGTCCCCGGCGAGCTCCTCACCCCGGGCACGCGCATCGAGACCTTCGACCGGACGCCGTACCGGCTGCCCAACGGGCACGGTTTCTACAACCGGCCGGAACGCCGCGAGGGCCTCTACTTCCCCAAGCGCGACGGCGCCGGCACCGTCGTGCAGTGGAACAAGACCTGGATCGCGGACAACGACACCTCGTACAAGGTCTTCCTCTGCTTCGACGGCCGTTACTTCATCGACCAGATGGACATCACCTGGGCCGACGGCGAGAAGGGCTGACGCGGGATCCCGCCACGGCGCGTCGGGCACGGAACGTCCGCGGTGAACCGCCTGTGCCCCGGCGCGTGGATCGCCCAGGGGAGCCGACAGGTCGAGGGTCGGCTCCCCGGGGACGGGCGGGAGGTGCGAGTCGCCCGGGGTCCTGTACTTCAGGAGGGCGCCCCAACCGGCCCGGAGGCGATGCCGATCACTCGTTCGAGTGATTGGTGGGAGGTATTCCCCCGGGATGATCGCGGTGAGGTGAGCATGTCTCTGACACCCAGTCAGAAGCACTGCCACGAAAGGCGGGCACAGCCATGTCCATCGAAGGAACCCCGGAGACCCCGTTCGCGCTCAGCGCCGAGGACCTCTCCAGGCTGGAAGCGATCCGCGAAGCGGTACTGGACCCCTCGCCGCGCCGGATCGGCCGCCTCGACCAGTGGGGCCTGGCCGACGAGTACGAGACCTACGCGGAGATCGCCGAGTACCGCGAGCTCTCGATCGCCATGGCGGACGGGACGATGATCGACGCGGCGCTGAGCATCCCGCGCAACCTCGCGCCCGGACAGACCTGTCCCGCGGTCGTCATGCCCGCGCCGCTGATCGGGATCGGCCGGAAGGCCTACCTCGGCATGTTCCCGCGCTGGGCGCTCGGCGGCTACGCCGTCCTGGCCTACAGCCAGCGCGGTCTGGCCGAGTCCGGCGGCGAGATCCACGTCGCCGGTCCGCAGGACGTGGCCGACGGGACCGAGATCATCAACGCGCTGGTCCAGATCGACGGAGTCGACCCGGACCGGATCGGGTTCTTCGGCTCCTCCTACGGCGCCGGAACCAGCCTGCTGGTGGCCGCGCAGGACCCGCGGGTCAAGGCCGTGGCCGGCACCAGCGCCTGGGGCGACCTGTTCGCCTCGCTGTACGAGAACGGCACCCGCCACCTGAAGGCCTTCGAGGCGCTCGTGCAGCTCTTCGGCGAGGACCGCTGCTCGAAGGAGTTCCGCGGCGTCATCGAGAAGATCCGCAACAACGTCGTCGACGACGAGGTCAGGGAGTTCGCGGCGGTGCGTTCGCCCCGGACGCACCTGGACGCGTACAACGATGCCAACACGCCGATCCTGCTGACCACCGCCTGGCACGAGACGATCTTCTCGGTGCCCGCCGTCGTCGACCTCTTCAGCAACCTGACGAGCCCCAAGTCGCTGCTCGTCCAGATCGGCGACCACGGCAACGGCGAACTCCCCGGCCTGTTCGGCCTCGTCTCCAAGCCCACCGAGATGGCCTACCGCTGGATGGACCACCACCTCGGCGGCAACGCGGGCGACGGAGCGGCGCCCCAGTTCGGCATCCGCTCCGAGTACATGCACAACCTGCTGTCCGAACTCCGCCACGAGGACTGGGAGAGCTACGCCCTGCCCCGCAGGCGGTTCCACCTCGCCGCCGCGGCCGCGGGCCACAGCGAGGCGCGGCTGGCCGAGGGGCAGCCGCAGTCGGGCTGGGCCCGCTCCGTCAGGGCCACCGGGCGGGACACCGAGGTCGTCGTCGCCCCGAAGCTGGTCCAGACCGGCCTGGCCGAGCGCCTGGGCCGGCCCCACGTCTACGGGACCGCCGAGGTCGACCGCGAGCTCGCCGCGATCTGGACCACCGCGCCGCTGGAGCAGCCCATGCGCGTCCAGGGAGACGTGCAGCTTCGGGTGACGGTGAAGCCCCGGGCGACGGACGCCACGATCGTGGCCTACCTGCTGGACTGCGACCCTGCCACCGGCCAGGCCCGCATCATCACCCACGCCCCGTACACCCTCACCAACGAGCAGGCCGGGCAGGCCACCACCGTGTCCTTCCCGCTGCAGCCCGCCCACTACGCCCTGGCCAAGGGCCGTGTGCTCCAGCTGGTCATCGGCACCCACGACCAGTTCTTCGCCGACGCCAACTCCACCCCCACCAGCATCGAGTTCACCTCGCCCCGGGGTGCCGAGTCCTACCTCGACATCCCGCTCGGCACCCTGGACTGACGCCCGCGCCCCGCAGGGCGCCACAGCCGGAACGGCCGGTCCGCCCAGCGGCGGACCGGCCGCCGGTTGTTCGGCGTTTTGTTCAATGACCGAGGACCGAACCAGAACAACCCCGGTGCGCTACACCAGTAGCGCACGCCACACCCGTGTCGTGCGCGGGACCAGGACCGTGGGCCGCGACAGCGCCGGACACCGGGAGAGTTCACCAGATGACGACGCTCTGCATCGCGAACAACCGCACCGAGGAGATGGTCGGGGACCTCACCGGGGCGACGCCGCTGGAGCAGCTGTTCGCCGGGTGCGGGGCACAGCGGATGCTCTGGTGGGCCGAGGACGGCGACGTCCTGGTGCTGCCCTGGGGCCCCGACCCGGAGTACCTGGCGTACGTCGCCGGGCTGACCGGGGTGCGGGCCGACAGCCTGACCTTCGTGGTGCCGCCGCCGGGCGTCCACGGCGACCAGGCGCTCACCACCGACCGCCTGGTCGACCCGGCCTTCCTCGCGGAGCTGCGCCGCGTCCTGGACGGGCGCACCGTCGACGAGGTGCTGGCCGTCTCGCCGAACGGCGCGGTGGCCGGGCTGGCGGCCGCGCTCGGCCTGGCGCACGCGATGCCCGGCCTGCCCTTCGCCGCGCAGGGCGGCAACGCCCTGGTCAACAGCAAGGCGGGGTTCCGGGCGCTGGCCGCCGGCGTCGGGGTGCCGATCCCGCCCGGGACGGTGGCCGGCTCGCCGGCCGAGGTCGAGGCCGCCGTCGAGCACCTGCTGGGGCAGGGGCACAGCGTGATGCTGAAGGTCGAGTACCAGGCGGGCGGGCTGGGCAACGAGATCCTCGCCCGGGACGAGAAGGTGGAGGCGGTCGGCGCCGAGCGGGTGGTTCCGCTGCCGGACCGGGCGGCGGTGGCCGCGTACGTGGCCGAGCGGTGGACCTGGCTGACCGGCGGGCGCGGCCAACGGGTGGTGGTGGAGCGGTACTTCCCCGACTGCGCGCCGTTGTACGCCCAGTTCCTCGTCGACGACGCGGCCGTGGTGCTCGCCGGCTGCGGTGAGATGGTCATGCGGCCGGTGGTGGTCGGCGAGATCACCCCGCCGGTCACCCCGGACGCGGGCGCCCTGGCCGAACTCGTCGAGCAGGGCGCCCGATTGTGCGAGTCGCTGCGGGTGATCGGCTACCGGGGCACGGTCAGCGCGGACGCCGTGCTGACGCCCGGGGGCGAGATCTACTTCCACGAGACCAACGGCCGGCTCACCGGCTCCAGCCACCTGCACGACATCTTCGCCGCCCGCCTGCTGCGCGAGGAGCACCGCGGCTCGCGCCACCTGCTGGAGCTCGCCGGCCTCAAGGTGCCGTCCTTCGCCGAGGCCGTGGCGGCGCTCGGCGCGGCCGGGCTGGCCTTCGACCCGCGGACCGGCACCGGCGTGCTGTACAGCAACGACTTCGGGCCGGCCGACGGCTCGGTGATGTACTGCGTGGTCGCCGAGAGCCCGGAGGCCGTCCGCGCCCTGGAGAGCGCGCTGCTCGCGCTGTTCGCCGGATGAGGCCCGGGGCGGGCGTGGACGACGCGACCGAGATCGAGACGACCGTGAACGAGACGACCGAGATCGAGACGACCGTGGAGGAGACGACCGTGGGCCAGGCGGAAGCGGAACGGGACGGGAAGGGGATGCGCGCCGCGCTGATCCACCGCTACGGCGGGCCGGAGGAGCTGTGCATCGAGACGGTGCCGGAACCGGTGGCCGGGCCGGGCCAGGTGCTGGTGGACGTCACCCTGGCCGGGCTCAACTACGCCGACCTGGAGATCCGCGCCGGCGAGTACCTGCAGCTCCCGCTGCCGCTGGTGCTCGGCGTCGACGCGGTCGGGCGGCGCCGCGAGGACGGCCGGAGGGTCGTCGCGCTGCTGCGCACCGGCGGCGGGTACGCCGAGGCGGCCGTCCCCGAGGCGGCGCACACGGTGGAGGTGCCGGACGGCGTGGACGACGAGCAGGCGCTCGCGCTGCTGGAGCAGGGGGCGACGGCGTACGGCGCGCTGGTCCTGTCGGGGCGGCTTCGGCCGGGCGACGCCGTCGGGGTGTCCGCGGCCGCGGGCGGGGTCGGTCACCTGGCGGTGCAGCTGGCCAGGGAGCTGGGGGCGGGCCGGGTGGTCGCCCTGGCCTCCACCCCGGAGAAGCGGGAGTTCCTGCGCTCGCTGGGCGCCGACGCCGTGCTGGACTCCGAGGATCCCGACCTGGGCGAGCGGCTCGCGGAGTCGGGCGGGCTGGACCTGTTCGTGGACTCGGTCGGCGGCCGGGTGCTGCGCGCCGGGCTGGCCGGACTGGCACCCTTCGGGCGGCTGGTGTCGGTCGGGGCGCGGGAGGGCGTGGAGGACGGCTTCACGATGGGCGACCTGACCGAGCGCTCGGCGGGGGTGCAGGGCTTCTGGCTCAGGCACGTGCTCACGGACCGGGCGCTGTTCGAGAGCATCGCCGACCACCTGTTCCGGCTCGCCGCCGAGCGGCGGGTGGTGGCGCGGATCGACCGGACCGTGCCGCTGTCCGGGGTGACCGCGGCGCACCGGGCGATGGCCGCGCGGCAGACCATGGGCAAGGTGCTGGTGGACGTCCGCCGCGAGGCGTGAACGAAGCGCGCGAGGGGAGGGCGGCCGGCCGACCGCCCTCCCCTCGCG
>NZ_JBHVJT010000082.1:0-45744 GCF_042798815.1 Kitasatospora sp. NPDC057738
CGTCCGCCCGGGGCCGCGCCGTCGGCTCAGCGCAGTGCGGCCGTCGCCCCGCGCAGCAGGCCCGCCACGATGCCGACCCCGTCGCGGGTGAGCACCGACTCCGGGTGGAACTGGAGCCCCGCGAAGCCGTGCCCGCGCAGGGCGTGCACGTCGCCGGTGACGGCGTCCCGGGAGACCTCGACGCCCTCGGTGGCGAGCCGTGCCGCGTCGGCCTCCGAGCAGCGCGCGGTGAAGGTGTTGTAGAAGCCGACCGTCTGCTTGCCGCCGAACAGGTCGATGCGCTCCTGCGCCCCCTGGTAGGGGACGGCCTTGCGGCCCAGCGCGAGCCCGAGTTCGGCGGCCAGCAGCTGGTGGCTCAGGCAGACCGCGAGCAGCGGCGAGGTGCGGGCGCCGGAGCGGACGGCGGCCAGCGCGTCCGCGACGATCGGCCGCAGCAGCATCATCTTGGGGTCGTCCGCGAGCGCCGGGTCGCCCGGGCCGGGGCCGAGCACCAGTGCGCCCCGGTGCGCCGCGACCCGCTCGCGCAGCCCCGGCTCGTCGTACCGGGCCACCGTCACCCGGTGGCCGAGCGAGCCGAGCAGGTGGGAGAGCATCGAGGTGAAGGTGTCCTCGCCGTCCACGACCAGGGTCGGCTCGGTCTCGGTGATCTCGGCGGGCTGCTGCATCCGCAGCCAGAACGGCGCGAGGTCGGCCCGGCGGGAGTCCAGGGCGGCCTGCACCCGGTGGTCGTCGGCGAGCCGGGGCCCGACCGGGTGGGGCAGCCGGGCGGGCGTGGGCCGGGCGCCGATCGCGGTGAGCACTCCGGCGGCCTTGGCGTGGGTCTCGGCGACCTCGGACTCCGGGACGGAGTGGCGCACCAGGGTGGCGCCGACCCGGACGACCAGCCGGCCGGTGGCCGGGTCGATGTCGGCGGTGCGGATGCAGATCGGCGAGTCCAGCAGCTGCCCGCCGCTGGCGGAGCGGCCGATCAGGGCGAGCGCGCCGGAGTAGTAGCCGCGCCCGGTGGTCTCGTAGCGCTTGATCACCCGGGTGGCGTTCTCGACCGGGCTGCCCGTGACGGTCGCGGCGAACATCGTCTCGCGGAGCACCTCGCGGACGTCCAGCGAGGTGCGCCCGCGCAGCTCGTACTCGGTGTGGGCGAGGTGGGCCATCTCCTTGAGCCGCGGCCCGAGCACCTGGCCGCCGAGGTCGCCGACCGTGCACATCATCTTGAGTTCCTCGTCCACGACCATGGTGAGCTCCTCCAGCTCCTTGGGGTCGTGCAGGAACTGGAGCAGAGAGTCGAGGTCGGAGCCGCCGGCCGGGTAGCGGTAGGTGCCGGAGATCGGGTTCATCACGACGGTGCCGCCGCTCTGCCGGACGTGCACCTCGGGGGAGGCGCCGACCAGCACCCGGTCACCGGTGTGCACCAGGAAGGTCCAGTACGCGCCGCGCTCCTGCTCCAGCAGCCGGCGGAAGAGCGTCAGCGCGAGCTCAGGCGAGAAGTCCTCCAGCGTCGCGTGGAAGTCGCGCCGGATCACGAAGTTGGCGCCCTCGCCGTTGCCGATCTCGTCCCGGATGACCCTGCGGACGATCGACGCGTACGAATCGTCGTCCACATCGAACCCGCCACCGGCAAGTGAGACCGGCAATTTCGGTAGGGCATAAGTGAATTCGGCCAACGGCAGGGTGTGCTGCTCGGTCACCGAGAGGGCCTGCAGCGGGGTGCCGTCGTCGTGCACCTCGAAGCCGCGCTCGCGGATCTGGCGGTACGGGACGAGCGCGAGCAGATCGTGCACCGGGCCGCCGCCGGCCGGCGGGCCGCTGCGCACGGGCAGGTCGGCGAGGTGCTCGTAGCGGTCGACGGTGCCCAGCAGCACCTCGACGGTGTCCGGGCTGAGCCGGGGGGTGCGGCGGTGCAGCAGGGCGAACGCGGGGGCGTCCGGGCCGGTGAGGCGGGTGAGCAGGTCGACGGCGGTGGTCACGGGAACGGCTTCCTTCCGGGTGGGCTGGTGAGAGGCGGTGCAAGGTCCGCTCCCGGAGGGCCGTCTGCGCAGACGCCGACGGCCGCCCCGAGGGGCGGCCGTCGTGTTCGTCTAGGAACGCGTCGTTCGTGGGCCACCCTTGGGGGAGGCCCACCACCAGGAGTGGGTGTGGGGCGCGTGCATGGTTCGACCCTAGCGGATGCGCCGGGGCGGGTGAGGGCCGTCACGTCTTTGTCCGAGATATGTCTCATCCCTCGGGCAATAGTCACGAGTCACTCCTGTCACCCCGTAGCCTTGGCGATGTGACCGCTACGACTGAGACTTCGAGGGCTGCCCACTCCTGGCAGTCCCTGCCCGCGGCGCAGCAGCCTGAATGGCCGGACCAAGAGGCTCTGCGCAAGACCCTTGCCGAGCTCGCCTCCTATCCGCCGCTCGTCTTCGCCGGCGAGTGCGACCAGCTGCGCGCCCGGCTCGGGGCCGTGGCGCGCGGGGAGGCCTTCCTCCTCCAGGGTGGTGACTGTGCCGAGGCCTTCGACGGCGTCTCGGCGGAGCACATCCGCAACAAGCTGAAGACGCTGCTCCAGATGGCCGCCGTGCTGACGTACGCCGCCTCGGTGCCGGTGGTGAAGGTCGGCCGCATCGCCGGCCAGTACTCCAAGCCGCGCTCCAAGTCGACCGAGACCCGCGACGGCGTGACCCTGCCGGTCTACCGCGGCGACTCGGTGAACGGCTTCGAGTTCACCCCCGAGTCCCGCATCCCGGACCCGGAGCGCCTGAAGCGGATGTACAACGCGTCCGCCGCGACGCTCAACCTGGTGCGCGCGTTCACCACCGGTGGTTACGCGGACCTGCGCCAGGTGCACGCCTGGAACCAGGACTTCGTCCGCAACTCGCCGGCCGGCCAGCGCTACGAGCAGCTCGCCCGGGAGATCGACAACGCCCTGGCGTTCATGAGCGCCTGCGGCGTGGTGCCGGAGGAGTTCAAGGCGGTCGAGTTCTTCTCCTCGCACGAGGCGCTGGTCCTCGACTACGAGACCGCGCTGACCCGCGTGGACTCGCGCACCGGCGAGCTGTACGACGTGTCCGGCCACATGGTGTGGATCGGCGAGCGCACCCGGCAGCTGGACCACGCGCACATCGAGTTCGCCTCCAAGATCCGCAACCCGATCGGCGTCAAGCTCGGCCCGACCACCTCGGTGGACGACGCGCTCGCCCTGATCGAGAAGCTGGACCCGGAGCGCGAGCCCGGCCGCCTGACCTTCATCACCCGGATGGGCGCGGGCAAGATCCGCGAGCACCTGCCCACCCTGGTGGAGAAGGTCACCGCCTCCGGCGCCAAGCCGGTGTGGATCTGCGACCCGATGCACGGCAACACCTTCGAGGCCTCCAGCGGGCACAAGACCCGCCGCTTCGACGACGTCCTGGACGAGGTCAAGGGCTTCTTCGAGGTGCACCGCGCGCTCGGCACCCACCCGGGCGGCATCCACGTGGAGCTGACCGGCGACGACGTCACCGAGTGCGTCGGCGGCGGCGACGAGGTCCTGGTGGACGACCTGCACCAGCGCTACGAGACGGCCTGCGACCCGCGCCTCAACCGCAGCCAGTCGCTGGACCTGGCGTTCCTGGTGGCGGAGATGTACCGCGGCCAGTAGGCCCGGCGTCCGTCGGATGTGACGAAGGCCCCTCCGGATTCGGTGTTCCCGAGCCCGGAGGGGCTTTTTCGTACCCGTTTGCCCGGGTAAGGTAAGCCTCAGTGAACTAAGGCGAACCTTAGTCAAGATCCATTCCGCTCCACCCCGGGAGAGACCGCGATGTACGTGTGCATGTGCCATGCGGTCACCGAGGACCAGGTGAAGAAGGCGATCGACGGCGGCGCCAGCACCCCGCGCCAGATAGCGAAGGGCTGCCGGGCCGGCACCGACTGCGGGTCCTGCGTGCGCCGCATCCAGGCGCTGCTCGGCGAGCACGGCGCCCGCCCCTGCCCGACCGCCCGGCTGGCCGCGAAGCTCGGCCTCGCGGACCCGGAGGCCCCGGCCGCCCCGGCCCCCGCCCCGAAGGCCGCACCGGTGGTCCCACTGCGGGCGGCCTGAACGGCCCGGGCCGTCCGGGCCGCCCGGGAGGACCGCCTCAGGACTCCGGCTGCTCGATGACCTGAGCGAGGTAGAGCGCCTCGCCGAGCTTGTCCAGCAGCTCCAGCTGGGTGTCGAGGTAGTCGATGTGGTGCTCCTCGTCGGCCAGGATGTCCTCGAAGATGTTCGCCGAGGTGACGTCGTTCTTGGCCCGCATCACCACGATCCCGCGCTTGAGCCGGTCGATCGCCTCGACCTCGACCTGGCGGTCCGCCTCGAACATCTCCTTGACCGTCTGGCCGATCCGGACGTGGAACAGCCGCTGGTAGTTGGGCAGCCCGTCCAGGAACAGGATCCGGTCGGTGAGCGTCTCGGCGTGCTTCATCTCGTCGAAGGACTCGTGCCGGGTGTACTTGGCGAGCTTCGTCCAGCCGAAGTTCTCCTGCATCTTGGCATGCAGGAAGTACTGGTTGATCGCGGTCAGCTCGGCGGTGAGCTGCTCGTTGAGGAACTCGATGACCTCGGGATCGCCCTGCATGGTGATGCCTCCTGCGTGAGTCCTGTCCTGCGTCCTGTGCTGGGTCCTGCGCTGCGCATCCTGGCACCGCTTCGGGAGGAAATTCCAGTAAGTTCACACTCACTAGGAGATGTGGCGGAATATCCGATTCATCACGGAACGTGCTGGTGGGGGCTCGACCGTTGCTCCGTACGGGCCGGGGCGCGAATCCGCGCAAAGGGGCGCGCGCCGAGGCTCGTCCGCCGTCTGTCACCATGGATCCATGGGTCAGTCGAAACACGAACCGCTTCCGCCGTCTGACCCGAGGCTCCCCCCGGGCCAGCGCGCGCAGCGCGGCTGGCCCGCCCTGCACTACGGGCCGGTGCCCCGCTTCAAGCCGCTGACCTGGGACCTCCAGGTGTTCGGCGCCACCGCCTCGGCGGAGAAGCACAGCTGGGACTTCGAGGCCTTCTGCGCCCTCCCGCGCACCACCGTCGTCGGGGACATGCACTGCGTGACCAAGTTCTCGGTGCTCGGCAACGAATGGACGGGCGTGTCGGCCGCCGCCGTGCTCGACCTGGTGCCCCCGGCACCGGGCGTCACCCACGTCATGGTCTGGGCCGAGTACGGCTACAGCGCCAACCTGCGGCTGGCCGACTTCGCCGACCCCCGCACCCTGCTCGCCACCCACCGCAACGGCGAGGCGCTCACCGCCGAGCACGGCTTCCCGGTGCGGCTGGTGGTGCCGCGGCTGTACGCCTGGAAGGGCCCCAAGTGGGTGCGCGCGGTGGAGTACATGCGGGCCGACCGGCGCGGCTTCTGGGAGGAGCGCGGCTACCACAACCTCGCCGACCCCTGGCGCGAGCAGCGCTACTCCTACCAGGAGGAGCCCGGCGACGGGCCGCTGCGCTGAACCCCTCGCGGCGGCCGAGCGGGCCGGACACGCCCTAGAACAGCGAGAACTTGACCGTCACCACGCTGCGCTGCGGGCGCCGCTCGCCCGCCGCCGGGCTCTGGCCGGAGGAGGTGACCGCGCCGAACACGTCCCAGCCGCTGGTCTGCATGGTGAAGCCCGCCGCCTGGAGCGCCTTCTGCGCCTCGTCCTTGCCCATCCCGGTGACGTTCGGGACCGGCACCATGCCCTTGCTGACCACCAGCGAGACCGCGGAGTTCTCCTGCAGCAGCTGCCCGGCCGCCGGCGAGCTGCTGATCACCGAGCCCTCGGGCACGGTGTCGTCGTAGGTCTCGGTCACACCGCCCCTGGTCAGCTGGGCGCCGGCCAGGGCCGAGGCGGCGTCGGCGGAGCTCTTGCCGGCGAGGTCCGGCACCGCGATCCGCTTGGGGCCCCTGGAGACGGTGACGGTGACGCTGTCGCTCTTGCGGGTGCGCGCCCCCACCCCGGGATCCACGGAGATCACCTGCCCGGACGGCACGGACTCGCTGAACACCTCGACGAACCTGCCGTGCAGGCCCTCCTTGTCCAGGACCCGCTGCGCCTCGGCCCGGTCCTTGCCGAGCACGCCCGGCACCGCGCCGTACAGCCCCTCGGAGATCCCGTAGGTGGCGCCGCCGATCGCCAGGACCAGGGCGGCCACCGCGGCCGTCCAGATCAGCGGCCCGCGGGGGAGACGGCGGCGCGGCGTGGCCGGCCGGCGCCGCTGCACCGGGGTCGGCTCGTCGTACGGGCGGGGCTCGGCGAGCAGCTCGTCCATCAGCTCCGGCGGCATGTCCAGCACGCTGGTGCGCTCGGTCGGCGGGGCGTCTGCGGGTCGCGGCAGCGGCTGGACCACCGAGGTCGGCTCGGTGGTCGGGTAGCGCGGGCCGGGCCGGGTGGAGGCCGGCGGCTCGGCGTCCAGCTCGGCCGGGGTGAGGGTGCGGCGCACCCGCTGGAGGGCGGCGAGCAGCTCGACCGCGTCGTACGGGCGGGCGTCGGCGGACCGGGCGCAGGCGCCGGCCACTATCGCGTCCAGTTCGGGGCCGACGGCGGGGGCGACCAGCGAGGGGGCCGGGACGTCCTCGTGCAGGTGCTTGTACATGACCTGGACGGGATTGTCGCCGGTGTGCGGGCGGCGGCCGGTGAGCATCTCGTACAGCAGGATGCCGGCCGCGTAGACGTCCACCCGCTGGTCGGTCGGGGCGTCCGGGAGGATCTGCTCGGGGGCCAGGTAGGAGACGGTGCCCATGACCGTGCCGCCGGTGGCGGTGGTGGTCGAGGTGGGCGCGCCGTCGGCGGTGCCGAGCACCCGGACCAGGCCGAAGTCGGCGACCTTGACCAGGCCGCCGTCGGTGATCAGCACGTTCTCGGGCTTGACGTCGCGGTGGACCAGCCCGGCCCGGTGGGCGGCGCCGAGCGCGGCCAGCACCGGCTCCAGCACGTCCAGAGCGGCCCGGACGGACAGCGCGCCGCGGTCGCGCAGCAGGTCGCGCAGGGTGCGGCCGGGTACGTACTCCATGGCGAGGAAGACGTGACCGCCGTCCGCGCCCTGGTCGAAGACGGTGACCACGTTGGGGTGGGTGAGCTTGGCGACGGCCTTGGCCTCGCGGATGAAGCGGGCGGTGAACCCCTCGTCGCCGGCCAGCGAAGGGTGCATCACCTTGAGTGCGACCACGCGGTCCAGACGGGTGTCGGTGCCCTTGTAGACGGTGGACATCCCGCCGGTCGCGACGCGCTGCTCGACCCGGTACCGGTTGTCGAGCAGGGCGCCGATCAAGGGGTCGTGCAGTGCCATGTCCACTCGGAGAGTCTAGAGCCGCCCGGGACGGCCGGTCCCGGAGGACACCGCCTCCGGGACCGGCTTGTGACATGCGCGACGGTTCAGAACGCGGGGTGCTCGCGGGTGTCCAGGTCGGCCCGGCCGGCCATCGCGGAGGAGGCCTCGGCGTGGAAGCGGCGCGGGATCCGGCCGGCCCGGTGGGCGAGCCGGCCCGCCTCGGCGGCGTGCCGCATCGCCTCGGCCATCAGCACCGGGTCCTGAGCCCTGGTCACCGCGGAGGCGAGCATCACCGCGGCGCAGCCCAGCTCCATCGCCAGCGCCACGTCGGAGGCGGTGCCGGCGCCCGCGTCCAGGATCACCGGGACGCCCGCACCCTCCACGATCAGCTGGAAGTTGTGCGGGTTGCGGATGCCCAGGCCCGAACCGATCGGCGAGCCCAGCGGCATGATGGCCGCGCAGCCGACGTCCTCCAGCTTGCGGGCCAGCACCGGGTCGTCGTTGGTGTACGGCAGGACGGTGAAGCCGTCGTCGACCAGCGTCTCGGCGGCGTCCAGCAGCTCGATCGGGTCGGGCAGCAGGGTGCGCTCGTCGGCGATCACCTCCAGCTTGACCCAGTCGGTGCCGAGCGCCTCGCGGGCCAGTCGGGCGGTCAGCACGGCCTCGCCGGCGGTGAAGCAGCCGGCCGTGTTGGGCAGCACCCGGATGCCGTTGCGGGTCAGTACGTCGAGCACGGAGCCCTGGGTGGTGGCGTCGACCCGGCGCATGGCGACGGTGGTCAGCTCGGTGCCGGAGGCGAGCAGCGCGCGCTCCAGGACCTCCAGGCTGGGGGCGCCCCCGGTGCCCATGATCAGCCGGGAGGAGAAGGCCGTCCCGGCGATGGTCAGAAGGTCGTCGGCCATGGTTCAGCCTCCCTGCACGGCGGTGAGGATCTCGATCCGGTCGCCGCCGGCCAGCGCCGTCCCGGGCCACGAACCGCGTGGCACCACGGCCTCGTTGAGCGCGGCGGCGACACCGGTGTTGGCGGCGCTGACGGCGGCCACCACCTCGGCGAGGGTGGTCGTGGCGGACACCCGGCGGGGCTCGCCGTTGACGGTCAGGGCGATCTCGTTCGGGGTGATCTCGTTCGGGGCGATCTCGGTCATGCGGAGGCCTTCGCAGCGGGGGGTTCGGGGGAGAAGCGCAGGGGCGTGAACGGCCTTGCCGTTTCGGGGACTTCACCGGTGGCCAGGTACTCGGAGAGCAGGTCGGCGGTCACCGGGGTGAGCAGCACGCCGTTGCGGTAGTGGCCGGTGGCGGCGACCAGCCCGGGCAGTGACGTCGGGCCGAGCAGCGGGGCGTTGTCCGGCGAGCCGGGGCGCAGCCCGGCGGAGGTCTCCAGCAGCGGGAGTTCGGTGATTCCCGGGACCAACTCGTGCGCGTCGCGCAGGAGTTCGTACACCCCGCCGGCGGTGACGGTGGTGTCGTAGCCCTGCTCCTCGGTGGTCGCGCCGACCACCAGCTCGCCGTTCTCCCGGGGCACCAGGTACAGGTGCCGGCCGCGGACGACGGCGCGGACGTTGCGGGACAGGAACGGGCGGTAGGCGTCCGGGACGTGCAGCCGCAGCACCTGCCCCTTCACCGGGCGGATCGCGGGCAGCACACCGTCGGGCAGGCCGGGCAGCCGGTGGCTGTGCGGGCCGGCGGCGAGGACGACCTGCCCGGCGCCCACCCGTTCCCCGGTCGAGAGCCGGGCGCCGGTCGCGCGGCCGTCCTCGACCAGCAGCTCGACGGCCTCGGCGCGGTGCAGCAGGACGTCCGCGTTCTCGCAGGCGGCGGCCAGGGCGGTGAGCAGGCGCCGGGGGTCCACCTGGTGGTCGTCCGCGACGTGCAGGCCGCCGCGCACGCCGGGGGCGAGCATCGGCTCCAGCCTGCGGGCCTCCCGGCCGGTCAGCCAGGTCGAGTCCAGGCCGAGCCGCTGGTGGAAGGCGTGCAGCTCGCGCAGTTCCTCGCGGTCGTCGGAGTCCAGCGCCACGGCGACGGTGCCGCAGCGGCGGTAGCCGGTGTCCCGGCCGCCGCTCGCCTCGGAGAGCTCGGCGGCGAAGGCCGCGTACCGCTCGTTCGAGGCCATCCCGAGGCGCAGCAGCGGCTCCTCGCCGTACTGCAGCTCGGTGACCGGGGCGAGCATCCCGGCCGCGACCCCGGCGGCCCCGCCGCCGGGGGAGGGGTCGACCACGATCACGTTCCGCAGCCCGCGCTGCGCGGCGCGCCAGGCGACGGCGAGGCCGATGACGCCCCCGCCGATCACCAGCACGTCGGCGTGGGCGCCTGATGGCAAGCGTGACAAAGCTGCTCTTCTCCCTTCGCCGGTATGACCCGGATCAGGTTCGGACGGTCGCAGGCCGTGCCAGCCCGCCTCTCAGCCCGGTGCGCCGGGCTCCCGTGTGGTGCCCCCACCTTAACGCCGGGGGTCGGCCCGGCCGAAGGCCCGTACAGCGGGCGGACGGCCCGCAGGCCGCCGCGTCGCGCTGAGTACAGTGACGGGCGTGGCAGAGCTGAGCGGAACGGATCAGGTGGTCGTCGTCGGAGCCGGGCTGGCCGGGGCGCAGTGCGCCCTCAAGCTGCGGCAGGGCGGCCGGCAGGGGCCGATCGTGCTGGTCGGCGAGGAGCCGCACGCGCCGTACGACCGGCCGCCGCTCTCCAAGGACGTGCTGCTCGGCAAGGCCGACTCCACCGCCCTGGACATCGACTACGGGCAGCTCGGCATCGAGCTGCTCACCGGCCGCCGGGCCACCGGCCTGACCCCCGGCGTGCTGCACACCGACGGCGGCGACCTCCCGTACGGCTCGCTGGTGATCGCCACCGGCGCCGTTCCGCGGGCCCTGCCCGGGGCCGAGCGCGCGCACCTGCTGCACACCCTGGACGACGCCCTGGCGCTGCGCGCGCTGCTGCGCCCCGGGCTGCGGCTGGTGCTGGTCGGCGCGGGCTGGATCGGCGCCGAGGTGTCCACCGCGGCCCGCGCGGCGGGCTGCGAGGTGACCGTGGTCGAGGCCGGCCCGGCGCCGCTGCCCGGCGCGCTGCCGACCGAGGTCGGCTCGGCGATGGCCGCCTGGTACGCCGGGGCCGGGGTCGACCTGCGCTGCGGGGTCGGCGTGGCCGCCGTCGAGCCCGGCGCGGTGCTGCTGGCGGACGGCTCGCACCTGCCCGCCGACGAGGTGGTGGTCGGCATCGGGGCCCGCCCCGCGACCGGCTGGCTGGCCGGAACCGGGGTCGAGCTGGACGCGGCCGGCGCCGTCGTGGTGGACGGGCGGCTGCGCACCTCGGTGCCCGGCGTGTTCGCGGCCGGCGACTGCGTCAGCTACCCCTCGGCCCGGGCCGGGGCCCGGCTGGCCGTCCAGCACTGGGACCACGCCCTGCAGTCCGGCGAGGCGGTGGCCGCAGCCGTCCTGGGCGCGGACGCGCCGGCCTACGACCCGGTGCCGTACTTCTGGTCCGAGCAGTTCGGCCGGATGGTCCAGTACGCCGGCCGGCACGCCGAGGGCGACGAGCTGCTGTGGCGCGGCTCCCCGCGGGACGGCGACTGGTCGGTGCTCTGGCTGCGCGACGGCGTGCCGAGCGCGCTGCTGGCCGTGGACCGGCCGCGCGACCTCACCCAGGGGCGGAGGCTGATCGAGCGCGGTACGGCCCTGGATCCGGCCCGGGCGGGCGACCCGGCGGTGCCGCTGAAGTCGGCCGTCGCGGGGTAGTGCCTGGTGCGCGGTGGGCCGCGGAGGTGGCAGTCTGGTGGCGTGAGTGAGATCGAAAGCAAGATTGAAGCCCTGGTCACCGACTGGATGTACCTGCCCGACATCTCGGAGCAGTGGGGGGTCCGGGTCACCGAGGTGCGTGACCTGGTCAAGAACGGCGGCCTGATCGCCGTCCGGCGCGGGCCGAACAAGTCGCTGCAGGTCCCGGCGGCGTTCATCGACGGCCCGGGCCTGGTCAAGCACCTGTCCGGCACCCTGACCGTCCTGCGGGACTGCGGGTACAACGACGTGGAGATCCTGGAGTGGCTCTTCACCGAGGACCCGTCGCTGCCCGGCAGCCCGATCCAGGCGCTCCGGGAGAACCGCGGCACCGAGGTGAAGCGCCGCGCCCAGGCGATGCTGATCTGATGGCGGCGGACACGCTGCGTACCCGGCTGGCCGACGCCCGGCTCTACCTGTGCACCGACGCCCGCCGGGAGCAGGGCGACCTCGCCGAGTTCCTGGACGCGGCGCTGGCGGGCGGGGTGGACATCGTCCAGCTGCGGGACAAGGGCCTGGAGGCCAAGCAGGAGCTGGAGGCCCTGGAGGTCTTCGCCGACGCCTGCCGCCGGCACGGCAAGCTGCTGGCCGTCAACGACCGCGCCGACGTCGCCCACGCGGCCCGGCCGGACGTGCTGCACCTCGGCCAGGACGACCTGCCGGTGCAGGCCGCCCGGGCGATCCTCGGAGAGGACGTGCTGATCGGCCGTTCCTGCCACGCCGAGTCCGAGGTGGACGCGGCGATCGCCGAACCCGGTACGGACTACTTCTGCACCGGCCCGGTCTGGCCGACCCCGACCAAGCCGGGCCGCCCGGCCCCGGGCCTCGGCCTGGTCTCGTACGCGGCGAAGCAGGACACCGACCGGCCGTGGTTCGCGATCGGCGGGATCGACCTCGGCAACCTGGACGAGGTGCTGGCCGCCGGTGCCCGCAGGGTCGTCGTGGTGCGGGCCGTCACCGCCGCGGCGGATCCGCGGGCGGCCGCCGCCGAGCTGTCCCGCCGGGTGCGCGCCGCGCTCTGACCGGCCCGGATCAGCGGGATCCGGGGGCCCGCAGGCCCCCGGGGCCGTCGCCGTCCGTCAGTACTTGCGGACGGTGGCGGCCTCGGCCAGGGCCAGCAGCACCGTACGGGCCCGGTCGTCGGCGAGCGGAGCGGCCTCCAGCGCGGCCAGCGACTGCCGCATCAGCTCCTCGATCCGGTGCTCCACCAGCTCGGGCGCGCCGCTGCGGGCGACCAGCGCGCGCAGCTCGGCGACCTCCGGGGCCGCCAGGTCCGGCGCGCCGAGCCGCTCGTCCAGGTGCCGGGCGTCGGCGGCCGGCAGGCCCCGCATCGCGTGCGCGACCAGCAGGGTGCGCTTGCCCTCGCGCAGGTCGTCCCCGGCCGGCTTGCCGGTGACGGCCGGGTCCCCGAAGACGCCGAGCAGGTCGTCGCGCAGCTGGAAGGCCTCGCCCAGCGGCAGCCCGAACGCCCCGTAGGCCTCGACCAGTTCCGGCCCGGCGCCGGCCAGCAGCGCACCCACCTGCAGCGGCCGCTCGATGGTGTACTTCGCGGACTTGTAGTGCAGCACCGTCCGCGCCCGGTCCAGCGCGCCCTCGTCGGTCGAGTCGCCGGCCACCGGCTCCAGGACGTCCAGGTACTGGCCGAGCATGACCTCGGTGCGCATCAGGTCGAACACCGGCTTGGCGGCGAGGACGGCGGCCGGCTCCAGGCCGGAGCGCAGGAACAGCTCGTCGCACCAGATCAGCAGCAGGTCGCCGAGCAGCACCGCGGCCGAGGTGCCGTACTGCTCGCGGTCGCCGCGCCAGCCGCTGTCCCGGTGCAGCGCCTCGAAGCGGCGGTGGACCGAGGGCAGGCCGCGGCGGGTGTCGCTGCGGTCCATCAGGTCGTCGTGCACCAGGGCGCTCGCCTGGAGCAGCTCCAGGGCGGCGGCCGCGTTGGCGATCGCCTCACCGGTGGCGCCCCCGGCCGGGCCGCCGGCGCCGCGCCAGCCCCAGTAGCAGAAGGCCGGGCGCAGGCGCTTGCCGCCGTCCAGCAGGAAGTCGCGCAGCGCGTCGGCGGCGGGGGCCAGCCGGGGCGAGATCTTGTCGAGCAGCACGGACTGGCCGTCCATGAACGCGGCGAGCGCCGCGTTGACGCGGGTGCGGACGTCCTCCACGTCAATGGGGTTGGCCGCACTGGGGTTGGCCGGCCGGGTGCTGGACGAGGTCACGATGGGGCTCCGCTGGTTCTCTGGGGTGCAGCAAGCGTAACGGTGCGGCTGGGAACGGGTGTGCGAGCGGCCCCGCGGGGGGCCCGGAGGAGGCGCCGCGGGACGGGGCCGGGGCGAACCGGAACCTCTTCCATCTCTTGTCTCAATAGGTGGAATACGGTTGTCCGGCCCCTTCGAACGCCGGATAGCCTGCCAGCATGGCACTCGGTATCGCTTCCACGAGAACGGATCGCGCACTGACGGTGCGCGACCTCCTGGCGGCCGGAAAGCGCTCCTTCTCCTTCGAATTCATGCCGCCGCGCACCGAGGTCGGCGAGCAGAAACTCTGGGACGCCATCCGTCGGCTCGAACCGCTCGACCCGAACTTCGTCTGTATGACCTACGGCGCCGGCGGCTCCTCGCGCGAGCGCACCGTCAACATGGTCGGCCGGATCGCGACCGAGACCACCCTGACCCCGGTCGCCCACCTCACCGCGGTGGACCACTCGATCGCGGAACTGCGCAACATCATCGGCCAGTACGCCGACCAGGGCGTGCGGAACGTCCTGGCGGTCCGGGGCGACCCGCCCGGCGACCCGATGGGCGAGTGGGTCAGCCACCCCGAGGGCGTCACCTACGCGTACGAGCTGGTGGAGCTGATCAAGGGCATCGGCGACTTCTGCGTCGGCGTCGCGGCCTCGCCGAACATGCACCCGCGCTCGACCGACTGGGACGAGGACATCCGGCACTTCGTGGCGAAGATCCGCTCCGGGGCCGACTACGCGATCACCCAGATGTTCTTCGAGGTGGACGACTACCTGCGGCTGCGCGACCGGGTCACGGCCGCCGGCTGCGAGACGCCGATCATCCCGGAGATCATGCCGGTCACCAACGCCAAGCAGCTGGAGCGCTTCCCCCAGCTCAGCGGCTCGGCCTTCCCCGCCGACCTGGAGGACCGCCTGCGGGCGGCCATCGACGACCCGGCGGCGCTGCGGGCCATCGGCATGGAGCACGCCACGGCGATGGCCGAGCGCCTCCTCGCCGAGGGCGCGCCCGGTCTGCACTTCATCACGCTGAACCACTCGACGGCGACGCTGGAGATCTACCAGAACCTGGGGCTGCACCAGCGCTGACCGGCGGGCCGGGCCCGCGCCCGCGCAGCGCCGACGCCGGGTGTTCACGAGCCCGTCACCGCACCGACGGTGACGGGCTCGGTCGTGTGCGGCCGCCGTCCGGGGCGGTGGGAACGCGATGCGGTACCCCGGCCGTTGAACCGGTACAGTCGCCGCACACGCGCGGCGCACGAGCGCGGGTACGCGACTGGAGGTAGCGGGCGGATGGGCATCGGATACCTGCTGCTGTACGCCGCGTTGGCGGTGGTGGCGCTCTGGTTGGTCGCCGAGGTGCTGCTGCAGAACCGGGCGCCGCTGCACTGGCGGGCCCTGGCCCTGGCCGGCTTCCTGGGCGTGGCCGCCGGGATGGTCCTCGGCTCGGTCGTGGTGATCGGGGCCGGCGCCGCGCTGTTCGCGGTCGGCCAGACCTTCGTCACCCTCGCGGTCAAGCGCGGCCACCAGGCCGGCTGGTCCCTGCGGAAGGCCGACGGCAGCCTGCCCGGCCCGCTCGCCAAGGTGCCGCTGCTGGGCGCCCTGACCGGCGGCGCCGCCGCGGTGGCGGCCGTCGCCGTCGCCAGGAAGCGGGTCGGCGAGGTCAGCGCCGTCGAGGAGACCCGGGCCTCCGCGCCGGTCCCCGTCGAGGTGCCCGACGAGGTGCCCGCGGTCGAGCAGACCGCCGCCTTCGAGATGCAGGAACTCGCCCAGGACGGCGTCTACGCCCCCGGGTACTACGAGCAGCAGCAGCCGCAGGTCCAGCAGCAGCACCAGGACCCGTACGCCGCCGCCTACCAGTCCGGCTACGACCAGCAGCAGTGGCAGACCCAGCAGCAGCCCGCCTACGCCTACGAGCAGCAGCAGTCCTACGGCGGCTACCCCCAGCAGCAGGACCCGTACGGCGGCTACCCGCAGCAGCAGGACCAGCAGCAGGACCCGTACGCGGGCTACCAGCAGCCGCAGCACCAGCAGACCTGGGACCCGAACGCCCAGCCCCAGCAGCAGTGGCAGCCGCAGCCCGACCCGCAGGTCCAGGGCATCCCGCAGCAGCCGGCGTACGACCAGAACTACGGCTACCAGCAGCAGAACACCTGGCACCAGGGCTGACCCGGCAGGGGCCCGGCAGCCGAGGCCGACCGGGCCGGGCCGCCGGGCCCTACGCCGGGCCGATCAGCCCGGCGGTGATGCAGGCCGACATGCCGACGCGGGCGAGGCCGCCACCGGGGTGGGCGTTGCCGCCGACCAGGTAGAGGCCCGGGACGGGCGACTCATTGGCGGCGTGCAGCCCCGCGTACGAACCCGCGAGCACCGGGCGGGCGACCGAGCCGAACAGCGCGCCGGTCTCCCGGCGGGTGTCCTCCGGGGTGCGCACGACCCGCCACAGCACCCGCTCGCGCAGTCCCAGGCCGGCCGCGTCGACGTGGGCGAGCAACTGGTCGGCGTAGCGGTCGGCGACACCGGGGGCGGTCCAGTCGACGTCCTCCTCCTGGGCCGGGACGGTCGCGGTCAGCACCACGCTCTCGTGGGCGTCGTCGGGGCGCAGCGCCGGGTCGTCCGGGCGGAGCACCTGCACGGTGGGACGCTCGCACAGCGGCGCGGACAGCGTGAGGGCGTTCTCCTCGGCGGCCGGGTCCACCGCGTGGACCACCGTCCGGTGCGCGGTGCCCTCGGGCCGGGGCCCGCGCAGGGCGAGCAGCACGCTGAACCGGCCGGGCACCTCGAACGGCTCCCAGTCCTCGGCCGGCACCCCCGGCCACTCGGCGATGCCGTGGCGGAACAGCGCGCGGGTGTCCATCGCGGAGATCACCAGGTCCGCGTCGATCCGGCTGTCCGCCGTCCCGACCCCGCACGCCCGGCCGTTCTCCACGACCACCCGGGTGACCGGGGTGTCGAAGCGGAACTCGACCCCGCGCAGCTCGCAGCGCCGGTACACGGCGTCCGCGAGCGCGCGCAGGCCGCCCCGGACGTACCAGACGCCGAAGGACTGCTCCATGTACGGCAGCACGGCGGCCCCCGCCGGGGCCTGCCCGGGCAGGAGGCCGTACCGCAGCGCGGGCTCGCCCAGCAGGGCGGTCAGGCCGGGGTGGCCGCCGAGCTGCCGCCGCGCCACGTCGGCGAGGCTCCACGGCCGCGGGCGGCGCAGCCGGGCCAGGCCGGTGCGCGGCGCTACGGGGTACGGGTCGGTGTCCACCCGGGCCCGGCCGGCCGGGGACAGGACACCGAGGTCGGCCGGGAGCGCCTCCTCCAGCAGCGGGCGGCGGGTGGCCTCCCAGACCGTCCGGCCGTGGTTCATCACCTCGCTCCAGCGGGCGCCGGAGCCCGCGCCGAAGGCGGCGTCCAGGGCCTGGCTGACACCGCCGCGGGAGGCGTTGGGCAGGGTGACGGCGGTGCCGTCGGGGAACAGGTGCCGGCTCTCCGGGTCGACCGGGGCCAGCTCGACCAGCTGCTCCAGCGGCTCCTTGCCGGTCTTCAGCGCGAGGTCGCGGTAGACGGCCGGGAGGGAGAGCAGGCCGGGGCCGGTGTCGAAGGCGAAGCCGTCGCGCTCGTACCGCCCGACCATGCCCCCGTACGTGCCGCCCGCCTCGCAGACCGTCACCCGGTGGCCGAGGGTCGCCAGCCGGGAGGCCGCCGCGAGCCCGCTCATTCCTGCGCCGATGACGACGATCTTTGCCATGGCCCCGATCCTAGGGTCTGTCTTCAAACCCCCGCCTGCGGGCCGACGCCGGGGCACGCACCTCGCCGCGTTGTCGTCGGTCGCCAATGCTCCGCAGTGGCTCTCTCCTCCGCCTTGCGATGCACGCACCCCAACGCCGCCCCGCCCGCCCTCCGGGCGAACGACGGGAGTTTGAAGACAGACCCTAGGACGAGCTTTACGCCGTGCCCGCAGTGCCCGCCGCCCGGGCGGTCCTGCGTTCGCGGCGGCGGGCCCGGAACGCGCGGATCTTCGTGATCACCAGCCGGACCAGCAGCAGGCCGGCGACCAGGACCGCGGCGGCGACCGAGGCGGCCAGCCAGGGGTGGAAGATCGCCAGCGTGACCACGCCGGCCACCGAGAGGTCCTCGGCCATGCTGACCACGATGTTGCTGACCGGTTCCGGGGAGGTGTTGACGGCCATCCGCAGCGAGGACTTCACCAGGTGGCTGACCAGCGCCGAGGTGCCGCCCATCGCGCCGGCCGCGACCTCGCTGAGGGAACCGGGCTCGTTGCTCGCGATCAGCACGCCGACGGTGGCACCGGCGATCGGCCGGATCACCGTGTGCACGACGTCCCAGACGCTGTCCACGTACGGGATCTTGTCGGCCACCGCCTCCAGCGCGAACAGCACGCCCGCCACCACCAGCACGTCCGTGCGCTCCAGCGCCTGCGGCACCGAGTCCGCGTCACCGAACCTGCCCAGCAGGCCGAGCAGCAGCACCACCGCGTAGGCGTTGATGCCGCTGGCCAGCCCGCTGGTGAAGATCAGTGGCAGGACCGTCATCGCGTCCCCCTCCTCGTCATCGCGTCCGCTCCTCGTCCGGCGGGGCCGGTTCCGCCCGGCCCCGCCGTACCGTACCGGCACCCGGGACGCCGTGGACGCACGCCGCGGTTCCGGCGGACGGCGGGCCGGGACGGACTGAGTACGGATACTCAGATTCGCGGTTGAGTACGTCAGCGGATGGCCGACGACCTGCGCGGACGGGAGAGTGGTGGCACCCGGGAGGGCGGCGCGTCGGGCGCCCGGCCCGCCCGGGCGGCGGATCCGTCCGTCTCCCGGCCGCTCAGGCCGGGGGAGGCGGCGGACGGACCGCCACGGGGCTGGTCGTGGTCCCCGCACCGCCGACACGGGGCGGCGGAGCGGGCCGGGGGGAGACCGGCCGCGAGGGGGAGTTCGCCGCCGCCGGCCAGGGGGTGGACCGGCGGAGCGACGACACGGCGGCGGCGCGGAACCGGGGGAGGACCGCGCCTGCCGCCGCTACCCCGTTTCCGGCCTCCCTACGGCCTTTCCGGACTCCTTACGGCCCCTTCGCGCCGCAGGAGCGTCCTTCCGGGCCGGATTGTCAGTGGTGCCGTTCACGATGGGAAGGCACGGACCACCCGGTCCGCGCGCTGCCTCGGAACGGGGGAGACCATGACCATCAGTCGTCCTGAGCCCGTCACCGCCCGCCTCCACTCCGCCGCCCTGCCACAGCTCCCGGGTCCGTCCGCCCGACGCCCCGCCGGAGCGGACGTCCACCCCGTGCTGCGCCGGACCGCCGCGCCGCCGGCCGCCCTCGACCTGCTCGCCGACGCCCACCGCACCCTCGTCCTGGCCCGCGCCCTTGAGGACCCGCTGGAGCGCTACGCCACCGCCCACCTGGCCGCGCTGCGCACGGTGGCGGCCGTCCTGGCGGTGCGCGGCCGCCCGGAGAAGAGTCCGCGCCGCCGCAAGGCCATCCGCAGCGCCTGGGAGGTGCTGCCCGAGGTGGCCCCGGAACTCGCCGAATGGGCGCTCTACTACGGCGCCGGCGCCCGCCGCCGGGCCGCCGCCGAGGCCGGGATCAGGGGCGCCGCCTCGGCCCGCGACGCCGACGACCTGATCCGCAACTCCGCCCTCTTCCTGCGCCTGGTCGAGCGGCTGCTCGGCCTGCACGCCGCGCCGCCGCCGCCCCGGCTGCCACTGGAGGCCGACGAGCCGCCGGCCTGACAGGCTCTAAGGTGGAGGCATCCTGATCGAACTGCACGTGCCAAGGAGCCCCACCTTGTACCCGACGCGTCCCCGCAGTGCCCTGCGTACCGCCGTGGTGTGGGAGGTGGTCCGGGCAGCCCTGGAGAAGCGGGCGGCCGAGCTGGACCAGCCGGTGCTCGACGTGGTCGACACCGGCGGCGGCACCGGGAACTTCGCCGTGCCGGTCGCCAAGCTCGGCCACCGCGTCACCGTGGTCGACCCGAGCCCGGACGCCCTGTTCGCCCTGGAGCGCCGGGCCGCCGAGGCCGGTGTGACGGACCTGGTGCGGGCTGTCCAGGGCGACACCCAGACCCTGCCGGAGCTGGTCGCTCCCGGCAGCGTGGACGCGGTGCTCTGCCACGGCGTGCTGGAGGTCGTGGACGACCCGGCCGAGGCGCTCGGCAGCCTGGCCGGCACCCTGCGCGCGGGCGGTGTGGTCAGCCTGCTGGCGGCCAACCGCAACGGCGCCGTGCTGGCCCGCGCGCTGGCCGGCCACTTCAACGAGGCCCGCACCGTGCTCTCCGCCACGGACGGCCGCTGGGGCGCGCAGGACCCGATGCCGCGCCGCTTCACCGGCGAGGAGCTGGGCCGGCTGGCCGAGGCCGCCGGCCTGCGGGTGGAGTCGGTGCACGGCGTACGGGTCTTCGCCGACCTCGTCCCCGGGGTGCTGGTGGACGCCGAGCCGGGTGCCCTGGACGCGCTGCTGAAGCTGGAGGAGGCCGCCGCCGAGCAGCCCGCGTTCCACGCCGTGGCGACCCAGCTGCACCTGCTGGCCACCCTGGCCTGAGGCGTTCCGTCCGGCACGCGCTCCTCTCGGGGCGCGTGCGCCCCTTCACGAACCCTGCCACCGTCGTACGGTTTTTTTGCACACCGTACGGCGGCGGTTCGCGCCCCGGAGGCCTGGCGGTTCCCCGCCCGTAGCCCGTCCGTGCGCCGGTCGGCCCCCGGTCGCTCCGCGCCGCCCGGTGGCAAACCTGCCCAGGTCCGGGACGATTCCATCCGATCGGGCACTTGTCCGGGGCGTGGCGCGTTGACTCCGATGCGGCCGTCCCCGCTCGAAGTGGCCCGTCCCACGCGGCGCAGACCACTCCGTAACGGGCCCACGGACCGTATGATCTGGGTAAAGCCGGAAAGCATGACAGCCGGACGCGTGGGGCATATGGACGACACGGGCCGGGTCCCCCGCACGGGCGTCCGACCGTGTGCCCCAAGGCTGATTGGACTTGCCTCCCCGACCGGGGTGGGCGGACCGGTCGCACGCGCGACCGACGAGTAGGAGGACTCCGTGCCGCTCTCGGAGCACGAGCAGCGACTGCTCGACCAGATGGAGCGAGCGCTGTATGCCGAAGATCCCAAATTCGCGTCTGCGCTTGAGGGAACCGGGCTGCGCACCTACACCCGTCGGCGGGTCTACCTGGCCGTCGCCGGCTTCGTGGTGGGCATCGGCCTGCTGATGGGCGGCATGGTCGTGCCGGACCAGATCTGGGTCAGCGTCGTGGGCTTCCTGGTGATGCTCGGATGTGCGGTGTTCGCCGTGACCGGCTGGCGCCGGGGGCCCACGGGCCAGGGCACCGGGGCCCGCCCGGCCGCCGCCCCGCGCCGCAAGGCCGGGATGATGGACCGGGTTGAGCAGCGCTGGCAGCGCCGTCGGGACGAGCAGACCGGGGGCTTCTGAGCCGCCCGGCCGATGGCCGGAGCCGATGGGTACGAAACAGACGAAGCCGGGGCGGGCAGTCGATCGACTGCCCGCCCCGGCTTCGTGTCCGGATCAGGACCCCGGCGTCACGATCCCGGCGTGGACCGCTTGCGCCGGGTGAAGACCCGCCGCACCGGCGCGCGGACCGCCTCGACCGCCCGGCCGACCCGGCTGCCGACCGCCGCCCGGGCCGCCCGCACCGCGTCGGAGATCCGCCACCACAGCTGGGCCGAGGACGGCGGCAGCAGCAGCGCCCTGGTCCGCCCGGCCCGGCCGGCGCTCGCCCGCAGCCCGCGCCGGACGGTGCGGACGTCGGAGGCCAGCGGCTCCGTGGTGGGCCGCCCGGGCGGGGCGTAGAGCACCCGCTCGGTGGCCAGCGCCAGCCGGCCGGTGGCGGCCGAGGAGTCCGCGTCCAGCTGCGCCTTCTCGGTGATCCGGCGGGCCGCCGAACGCGGGGTGCGTGACTCGTCCGGGGGAATTCCGAGGTCCCAGGCGGAGTCGATCAGCTCGTCCCAGGCGGCCAGCACCTGGGCGTCGGTCAGCTCCGCCGGCCCGCTCCCGCCGGGCCCGCGCCGGCCCCCGCCGCCCAGTCGGCGGCGGCGCACGGCGGCGCGCCAGAGCATCGGGGCGAGCAGCAGTGCGATCAGCACGAGCACCGCGGCCAGGGTGCCGAGCACCTGTGGGGAGAGCAGCCAGGACTCCTCGGCGGCCGTGGCGACGGCCTTGCCCTTGGTGTCGCACTCGCCCAGCTGGCGCTGCTTCGGGGTGCAGTCCGAGCTGGAGGTCGGCGCCGGGGCGGCCGAGGCACTCTGCGGGGCGGTGGTCGCCTGCTGGGTCGGCGCGCTGGTCGGGGCGCTGGACGCCTCGGTGTAGCGGGCCGGGACGCCGCGGCTCGGGGTCGGCTCGAAGCGCAGCCAGCCGTAGCCGGAGAAGTACAGCTCGGGCCAGGCGTGGTACATCCGGCCGGTCACCGAGTAGACGCCGCCGCCCTTGCTGTCGCCGGGGGTGAAGCCGACGGCCACCCGGGCCGGGATCTTCAGCACCCGGGCCATCGCCGCCATGGTGGAGGCGAAGTGCACGCAGAAGCCGCGGCGGTCGCGCAGGAAGACGGCGATGGCGTCGCTGCCGGTGCCGCCGTTGACCGCGGTGTCGTACGTGAAGTCCGGTCCGGTGAACCAGTTGACCAGCGCCGTCGCCCGGTCGTAGTCGTTCCGGGCGCCGGCGGTGACGGCCTTGGCCTTCTCGGCGACGACCGGCGGCAGGTCGGCCGGGACGGCGGTGTAGTGCTCCCTGATGTCCTGCGGCGCGGTGGCCGCGAGGCGCAGGTCGTTGGCGCCGGGCCGCAGGTCCAGCGCGCTGACGTGGTAGCTCAGATTGCGGATCGCCTTGTCGTTGGCCGGCAGGACGGTGCGGGTCAGCGGGTCGAGCTTCCAGTCGCCGGGCTTGGGGACCTGGACGGAGGCGGCCGGGTAGGGCATCGGCAGCCAGCTGCCCTCCAGCCGGTCGCCGATCTTGAAGTCGCCCTCGATCCGGGGGAGCTGGGCGTCGCGCAGGCCCTCGGGGGTGGGCAGCGTCGCCGGGAGGTCGGTGACCGTGGTGCTGCCGAGCTTCCAGTTGGTGCCGTCGAACTGGTCGAGCGAGCCGGTCCGCAGATAGGTCTGATCGGCCAGCGAGCCGTCCAGGGTGTAGGTGAGCAGTTCCGCGTCGGTCGGCCTGGTGACCGCGGCCTCCAGGCTGACCAGCGGGTCGAGGCTGGTCGACAGGCTCCCGCCGACGCCCTTGCCCTTCGACCCGCCGGAGCCGGAGTTCAGCAGTCCGGAGCTCCAGTGCGGCAGGACCACCGGCAGCAGCAGCGCCACCGCCAGGGCCAGCACGCCGACCTGCCGGCCGCCCGGGCTGACCCGGCCGGACTCCACCGAGCCGCGCGCGCCGCCGTAGAAGACCCGGCCCCAGCGGGAGACCCGGTCCTGGCCCTCGGCGAACAGCAGCAGCAGGTAGCCGGCCGCGGCGACGGCGAACCAGACCCAGCTGCCGTGCTCCCCGGCCAGGCCGTTGCCGACCGAGTACAGGGCCAGCAGCGGCAGCCCGGCCAGCGCCGAGCGCCGGTAGGTCACCGCGACGGTGTCCACCGCGACGGCGATCAGGCCGATCGCCGAGACCAGGATCAGCCGCAGTCCGGCGGTGGGCGGAGCCGGGATGGCGTACTGCTGTATGTCGTCCAGGCCGGAGGTGAGGACCTGGTCCAGGACCCGCATCGTGGCCGGCCCGGGCAGTACCCCGCCGGCGCCCGCGAAGCCGAGCAGCAGCAGGAGGAGCAGCACCAGCAGCTGCCCGACCGGCACCGTCCAGCGGTACAGCGGGGAGCGGCGCAGGCCCGCGCCGACCGCGGAGATCACGGCGATCACCAGGACGGCGTGGGTGAACCAGCTGCGGGTGGTGAGCAGCGGCATCATGCACAGCGAGGCGAGGGCGGTGGCCAGCGCCGAGTACGCGGTCAGTTTGGCCCGGGTGGTCACGCGCCGGCCTCTTCTCGGTAGGGGGCGGTCGTCCTGCTGCCGTCGGCGGCCCGCCACAGGTCCGGTACGGAGTCCCCGGCCCGCACCGGGATCACCGTCCACCCGGACTCGCGCAGCTGCCGGACCCGGGCCCGGAAGTCGTCGCCGCCGGTGTCCGGGGCGAGCATCCGCAGGCCGGCCCAGGTGCCGGTGTCCAGCAGGAGGGCGATCGCCCCGCCGGCGCGGCTGCGCAGCCGGCCCAGCCGGGCGGCCTGGGCGTCGTCCAGGTCGCCGAGGACGGCGACCAGCAGGCCCTCGCCGCCGGCACGCAGCGGGTCCTCGGCGCGGGAGAGGGTGCCGCCGTCGGACAGGTCGGCGACGGCGAGGGCGTCGAGGATCAGCCCGGAGGTGGCGGCGCTGCCGTGGCCGCCGCCCGCGCCGGGCGCGGGCACGGACAGCCCGGTGTCGGTGAGCAGCCGGGTCTGGTAGCCGCGCTCCAGCAGGTGCGCGCAGACCGAGGCGGCGCAGCCGACCGCCCACTCGAAGGAGGAGGCGGGGCCGCTGCCCCGGTGGGCGATCTCCCGGGTGTCCAGCACGACGGTGGCCCGGGCCTGCCGGGGCTGCTCCTCGCGGCGCACCATCAGCTCGCCGTACCGGGCGGTGGAGCGCCAGTGCACCCGGCGCAGGTCGTCGCCGGGCCGGTACTCGCGCAGGATCACGTCGTCGTCGCCGGCCAGCGCCAGGGTGCGGCTGTGGCTCTCGCCCTGGCCGATCCACTCGCCGCTGAGCCGTACCGACGGCAGCGCCTGGACCTGGGGGACGACGGTGAGGACGTCGGAGGCGGTGAAGGCGCGGGTCACCTCGCACATCCCGAACGGGTCGGACAGCCGCAGCTGGAGCGGCCCGAGCGGGTAGCGGCCGCGCAGGTCGGAGCGGACCCGGTAGGAGACCTCGCGGTGGCCGCGCGGCTCGACCCGGTCCAGCACGAAGCGCGGGCGCGGCCCGAGCACGTACGGGACCTTGTCCTCCAGCAGCAGCACGCCGGTGGGCACCCGGGAGACGTTGTCGACCCGCAGGTGGACCCGGGCCTCCTGGCCGGCGACGGCCCGGCGCGGGCTGAGCCGGCGTCCGCTGGCCACCCGGTAGCGGGTGTTGGCGACCACCACCACGGCGACCAGCGGCAGGGCGGCGAGCAGGACGCCGACGCGCAGCAGGGCGTCCTGGTCGAGCAGGTAGGAACAGACCACCGCGGTGACCCCGGCGGCGAGGAAGGACCGCCCCCGGGTGGTGAGACCGCGGAACCCGGCCCGCAGTCCCGAAGCGGAGTCGGACTGGGTCACCTCAGCCCCTCCGGACGGCCGGGCCGCCCTGCGGGCGCGGCAGCGGCAGCCGGGCGACCAGGTCGGTCACGATCTGCTCGGAGGTGCGGCGGCTGAGCTGGGTCTCGGCGGTCGGCATCAGACGGTGCGCCAGGACCGGGACGGCGAGGCGCTGGATGTCGTCCGGGGTGACGTAGTCGCGCCCGTCCAGCGCGGCGGCGGCGCGGGCGGCCCGGACCAGGTGCAGGGTGGCGCGCGGGGAGGCGCCCAGGCGCAGCTCCGGGCTGGTGCGGGTGGCGCCGACCAGGTCGACGGCGTAGCGGCGGACCGGGTCGGCGATGTGCACGCCGCGGACCAGGTCGATCAGCTTGAGGATGTCGGAGGCGTGCGCGACCGGCTGGAGGTCCTCCAGCGGGCTGGCGCCGGCGTGCACGTCCAGCATCGCGAGCTCGGCCTCGGGGCTGGGGTAGCCGATCGAGATCCGGGCCATGAAGCGGTCGCGCTGGGCCTCCGGCAGCGGGTACGTGCCCTCCATCTCGACCGGGTTCTGGGTGGCCACGACCATGAACGGCGAGGGCAGCTCGTAGCTGGTGCCGTCGATGGTGACCTGGCGCTCCTCCATGGACTCCAGCAGCGCGGACTGGGTCTTGGGCGAGGCGCGGTTGATCTCGTCGCCGACCACGACCTGGGCGAAGATCGCGCCCGGGCGGAACTCGAAGTCGTGCCGCTGCTGGTCGTAGATGTTGGTGCCGGTGACGTCCGAGGGCAGCAGGTCGGGCGTGAACTGGATGCGGCGCACGGTGCAGTCGAGCGAACGGGCGAGCGCCTTGGCCAGCATGGTCTTGCCGACGCCGGGCACGTCCTCCAGCAGCAGGTGGCCCTCGGCGAGCAGGACGGTCAGGGCGATCCGGACGGCCTCCGGCTTGCCCTCGATCACGCTCTCGACGTTGGCACGGACGCGGTCGACGACCGCGGCGAGCTCGGGGAGCCCGACCGGCTGGTACCCGTTCGCCCTCTGCTGCTCGCCCCCCGCAGGACTGCCGAGTCCGGCCTGATCGTTGTAGCTCGTCACCCGTTTACGCTCCCTGGCACCCTGTGCCCGCCCCGTCCCGAGGCCGGGCCCCACCCCATGCTTGACGCGGCCGTCCCGGGGGCGGTTCCGAACGAGGATCCGGCGCCGGGAAAGGCGGCCTGCGGCCTGGCCGCCCCAGGTGGTTCGGGGTCCGACCGGCAGGCGCATTCTCCCCCGCGGGATGGCCAGAAGTCACCATTCGGAGGTTCCCGAATGCCTGGACCGCGGGTGGCCGGTCCGCTCGTCTCCGGGCGGCTGCGGCGGGCCCGGGGACGAGCGGACGGAGAACTCAGTCGATCTCGCGCAGCAGGCCGGTGTGGACGTCGAAGACGAAGCCGCGGACGTCGTCGGTGTGCAGCAGGAAGGGAGAGGTGCGGACGCGCTGCATGGACTGGCGGACGTCGCCGTCCAGGTCGACGAAGGCCTCCACCGCCCACTGCGGGCGCTGGCCGACCTCCAGTTCCAGCTCGCGGCGGAAGTCCTCGGTGAGCCCGAGCAGGCCGCAGCCGGTGTGGTGGATCAGCGCGATCGAGCGGGTGCCGAGGGCGCGCTGGCTGATGGTCAGGGAGCGGATGGTGTCGTCGGTGACGACGCCTCCGGCGTTGCGGATGACGTGCGCGTCGCCGAGTTCGAGGCCGAGCGCCGCGAACAGGTCGAGGCGGGCGTCCATGCAGGCGACCACGGCGATCTTCTGCACCGGGCGGGCGTCCATCCCGCCGTCCTGGAAGGTCACGGCGTAGGTGCGGTTGGCCGTGACGAAGCGGTCGATGACGGTGGGTCTGGCAGGAGCGGCAGCGGCGTTCGGCGAGGGCCGGTCGGGTGTCACTGTCATGGTGGCGACGTTAGTGCGGATCGGGACCGCGCGGTGGAGCGGGGAGCTACAGAACCGGGCGCCGCGATCGGGTGCATCGCCACAACCGGAGGGTCCGTCCGGGCCGGTACGGGGTGACCCGCACGCGGGGCGGGAAGGGGGCGCGCGCCGGCCGTCGAAGGCCCCCGATCCGTGCCGCCACCGGTCCACCCGCACGCCCGCGACCTGCGGTGATCCGTACCGCCGCCCGGGTGGTGCGCCGGAGCGGACCATTGACTGGCAAGGCCCGCGCGATAGAGTTTGCGGCGCAGTGGAGCACACCCGCCGGGGCCCGTCAACCGGGCCTTCCCGGCCGGTGCGGCCCGGTCGACGCGGTCCGTGGCCTCCTCCCGCTCCGTGCCCACCTGGCGCACCTTCCCCGGCGCCGGGCGGTCACGACCTTCCCCTTGAGCGGGCGGGGACCACGGGCCGCTTCGTCGTGCCGGGGCACGGTGGGCGAGAATGGTCGCAGCTCCCGGACGTCGGGCTGCTCCGCACCTGAGGAAGGGCGCCACCGCGCATGACCACCAACGAACCGGGCCCCAAGCACGTTCCGGTGATGCTCCAGCGGTGCATGGACGCCCTGGCCCCGGCGATCTCGCGCCCCGGTGCCGTCGTGGTCGACGCCACCCTCGGCCTCGGCGGGCACAGCGAGGCGCTGCTGACCCAGTTCCCGCAGGTGCGGCTGGTCGCGGTGGACCGCGATCCGGTGGCGCTGAAGCTGTCCGGCGAGCGGCTGGCCCCGTTCGGCGACCGGGCCACCCTGGTGCACGCCGTCTACGACGAGATCCCCGAGGTGCTGGAGCGCCTGGGCATCGACGAGGTGGACGGCGTCCTGTTCGACCTCGGCGTCTCCTCGATGCAGCTGGACGAGGCCGAGCGCGGCTTCGCGTACGCGCAGGACGCGCCGCTGGACATGCGGATGGACCAGACCCGGGGGATCAGCGCGGCGGAGGTGCTGAACACCTACAGCCACGGCGACCTGGCCCGGATCCTCAAGGTGTACGGCGAGGAGCGGTTCGCCGGGAAGATCGCCTCGGTGATCCTGCGGGAGCGGGAGAAGGAACCGTTCACCAACAGCGCGCGTCTGGTCGAGTTGGTGCGCAACGCCATCCCGGCGGCGACCCGTCGGACCGGCGGGAACCCGGCCAAGCGGACGTTCCAGGCGCTGCGGATCGAGGTCAACGGCGAGCTGGAGGTCCTGGACCGGGCGATCCCGGGCGCGCTGGACGTCCTCGCGGTGGGCGGCCGGATCGCGGTGATGTCCTACCAGTCGCTGGAGGACCGCCTGGTCAAGCAGTGCTTCGCCGCCGGTGCGACCAGCACCGCTCCGCCGGGCCTGCCGTTCATCCCGGAGGAGCACCAGCCCTGGCTCAAACTGATCACTCGCGGTGCCGAGCTGGCCACCGAGGAGGAGATCGAGGAGAACCGGCGTGCCGCGCCCGTGCGGCTGCGGGTGGCGGAGAGGATCAGGGACCGTAGCAAGCGGGGCTGACGAACCGGTCCCGGCGGGTCCGAAGGGCGGAGGAGAGCGGTGGGGCCGGTGGCCGGTGAGGTCCGGGCGGGGCGGGGAGGACTCCCGAGGCAGGGCAGGGCACGGATCACGGTCCGGCCGGGCAGGCGCCCGGTGCGGCGGCGCACGCCGTTCGCGGTGCTCATCGTGGTGCTGCTGGCGGCCGGGCTGCTCGGCCTGCTCACGCTGAACACCGCGCTCAACGAGGGCTCCTTCGAGCTGTCCCGGCTGCAGAAGCAGACCACGACGGCGACCGACGAGCAGCAGGGCCTCCAGCACGAGATCGACAAGAGCTCGGCGCCGGACGCCCTGTCGCGGCGCGCGGCCGAGCTCGGCATGGTCCCGGCCGGCGGCATGGCCTTCCTGGACGTCCCGAACGGCGGCAAGGTGATCGGCACCCCGGGCCCGGCGCAGGACAGCCCGCCGGTCAAGCGCTCCACGGCCGAGCCGTGGCCGACCAGGGCCCAGCCGAGTGCCGCCCAGCCCGGCGCCGGACCGTCGCCGGCCGCGCCGCAGCCGGGCGGTGCCCCGTCGCCCGCCGCCCCGCCGCCGGCGCCGACCCCGGCGGCGTCCGCCGGTGACTCGGTGATCCAGCTCAACCCGGTCCCGCCCGCCGCGGGCGCGAAGCCGAGCGGGGGTGCCGGCCGGTGAGCGGGCGGAACGGGCGAACCGTCAACAGGTACGAATGGTGCGAAGCGTCCGCCGAGCGCAGCGAGGTGGTCGCATGAGCACTCCACGTCAGCCCACCAGTGGGTCCGGCGGCGGCAACGGCCGCCGTCCGGTGCCCCGCGGCGGCGCGCCGCGCGCGCAGTCCGGCTCCGGCCGCGGCCAGCCGGTCAAGGGCCAGCCCACGAAGGGCCAGCCCGCGAAGGGCCAACCGGCCAGGAGCCAGCCGGCGAAGGGGCAGCCCGCCCGCAGCCAGTCGGCCAAGGCCCAGCCCGCCAGGTCGGCCTCCGTCGGCCGTACCCCGCGGGCGCCGCAGCAGCGCGGGCCCGAGGGACGCCCGCCGGCCCGCAGCCAGGCGGCGGTGCGCCCGCGGAGCCGTCCGTCGCTGCGCCCCAAGGCGCTCAAACTGGCCGAGCCGAAGCGCCGGCTGCGGGTGATCAGCGTGGTGCTGTCGCTGGTGTTCTCCGTCTTCGCGGGCCGCCTGGTGCAGCTCCAGCTGGTGGACGCCGACGCGCTGGCCGCCGACGCCAACACCAACCGCTACCTGAACATCCCGATCACCGCCGAACGCGGCTCGATAACGTCCTCCGACGGGGTCTCGCTGGCGGCCACCGTCGACGCGTACGACATCACCGCCGACCCGGCGATGTTCACCCCGGAGGCGACCGGCATCCCGGACGCGCCGGAGCAGGCGGCCGCGCTGCTGTCGCCGATCCTCGGCGTGCCCAAGGAGAAGATCGCCGCCGACCTGCACACCCCCAAGAGCCGTTACAAGCGGCTCGCGGCCCAGCAGACCCCGGCCGCCAAGAAGCAGATCAGCGACCTCAAGTCGGGCCTGGAGAAGCAGGCCGGCTCGCGGGCCTGCCAGGCCCAGAAGAGGCTGCTCGGCAAGCCCGCCGACCAGGGCGGACGCACCCGGGTGGACAACGAGTGCGCCAACCCGCTGGCCGGGGTGTTCAACCGGGAGACCCAGAAGCGGATCTACCCCGCGGACGGGCTGGCGGCCAACCTGGTCGGCTTCGTCAACGCCGAGGGCGAGGGCGCCGGCGGCCTGGAACTCCAGTACCAGAAGCTGCTGGCCGGCAAGGACGGCCACAGCAGCTACGCCCAGTCGGGCGGGCGGCTGGTGCCCACCGCGGGGGGCTCGATGGAGCCGGCCGTGCCGGGCGACGACGTGAAGCTGACCATCAACCGGGACATCCAGTGGGCCGCCCAGCGGGCGATCACCGACCAGGTGGCCAACTCCGGCGCGGAGAAGGGCTACGTGGTGGTCCAGGACGTGAAGACCGGTCAGGTCCTCGCGATGGCCACCGCGCCCGGCTTCAACCCGAACGACCTGAGCCTGTCCAAGCAGGCGCAGCTGGGCAACCCCGCCCTGGCCGACGCGTACGAGCCGGGCAGCACCGCCAAGCTGATGAGCCTGGCCGCCGTGCTGGACTCCGGCAAGGCGACCTGGGACACCAAGGTCACCGTGCCCAACCGGCTGGTCCGGGCCGGGCAGCAGTTCAAGGACGACATCGACCACGACCCCTGGTACCTGACCCTGGCCGGGGTGCTCGCCAAGTCGTCCAACATCGGCACCATCGAGGCGGTCGAGACCCTCGGCGACGGCGACCAGCTGAAGGCCAACCAGGTGCTGGACGGCTACATGCGCAAGTTCGGCGTGGCCCGGCCGACCGGCCTGGGCTTCCCCGGGGAGACCCCCGGGATGCTCAAGAAGCCGGAGGACCTGGTCGCCTCGGAGAAGTACAACATCTCCTTCGGCCAGGGCCCGCTGCAGATGAACGCGCTGCAGGCCACCTCGGTCTACTCCACCATCGCCAACGGCGGGGTGCGGGTCGCGCCCAGCATCGTCCAGGGCGTCACCGACCCGAACGGCAAGTACACGCCGAGCGCGCCGGGGGAGCAGACCCGGGTGGTCAGCCCGGAGACGGCCAAGACCCTCACCTCGATGCTGGAGTCGGTCGTCGACGACGAGCAGGGCACCGGAGGCAAGGCCGCCATCTCCGGCTACCGGGTCGCGGGCAAGACCGGCACCGCCAACCGGGGCGCCGCCAACGGCGTCGGCTACGACGGCTACACCGCCTCCTTCATCGGCTTCGCCCCCGCCGACGCCCCCCGGTACACCGTCTCCTGCACCCTCCAGGGCCCGGTCAACGGCCACTTCGGCGGCCAGCTGTGCGGCCCGGTGTTCAAGCAGGTGATGGAGTTCACCCTGAAGACCATGCAGGTCCCGCCGAGCGGCAGCCAGGCGCCCAACCTCACCGTCGACTGGAAGCCGTGAACGAGCGATGAGCAACGAACCGGCCGGGCCGGAGCACGGCGCGGCGAAGGGCCGGTTTGGCCCTGGACACCCTTCGGCGGATAGCCTTCCCGCCGTGCCGAAACCCGATCAAACCACCGTGAGTCCGCCCCGCCCGACCGGGACCACCGCCCTGCCGCTCGCCGAGCTGGCCGCCGAACTGGGCCTGCCGCCCGTCGAGGGCGGCGCCGTCAGCGGTGTCACCCACGACTCCCGCGCGGTCCGCCCGGGCGACGTGTACGTGGCCTTCCCGGGCGCCAACCACCACGGCGCGGCCTTCGCGGCCAAGGCCGCGGAGTCCGGCGCGGTGGCGGTGCTCACCGACCCGGCCGGCGTCGAGCAGGCGGCCGCCACCGGCCTGCCGCTGCTGGTCGTCGACCGGCCGCGGGCCGTCATGGGCGAGCTGGCCGCGATCGTCTACGGCCGCCCCTCCCGGCGGCTGCTGATGCTCGGGCTGACCGGCACCAACGGCAAGACCACCACCTCCTACCTGGTCGAGGGCGGCCTGCGCGGCGCCGGGCGCAGCCCGGGCGTGATCGGCACCGTCGAGATGCGGGTCGGCGAGGAGCGGATCAAGAGCGAGCGCACCACCCCCGAGGCCACCGACCTGCACGCGATCCTCGGCGTGATGGCCGAGCGCGGCGCCGACGCGGTGACCATGGAGGTCTCCAGCCACGCCCTGGTCTTCGGCCGCACCGACGGCGTCGCGTACGACGTCGCGCTGTTCAACAACCTGACCCCCGAGCACCTCGACTTCCACCCGGACATGGAGGACTACTTCCAGGCGAAGGCCCGGCTCTTCCAGCCCGGCAAGTCCCGCCGGGGCGTGGTCAACCTGGACGACGAGTACGGCCGCCGGCTCGCCGCCGAGGCCGAGATCCCGGTGACCACCTTCTCCGCCACCGGCGCCGCCGGGGCCGACTGGCGGGCCGTGGACGTCCGACTCGGGCCGGTCGGCTCCACCTTCAGGGTGCTGGGCCCGGACGGCGCCGAGGCCGACGCCTCCGTCCCGCTGCCCGGCCCGTTCAACGTCGCCAACGCGCTCGCCGCGATCACCGTGCTGGTCGCCGCCGGGCTGCCGCTGGAGCGGGCCGTGGCCGGCGTCGCCGCCGTCCCCGGCGTGCCCGGCCGTCTGGAGCGGGTGGACGCCGGACAGCCGTTCGTCGCCGTCGTCGACTACGCCCACAAGCCGGACGCCCTCCAGGCCGTCCTCGCCTCGCTGCGCCAGGTCACCGAGGGCCGGCTGCACGTCGTGGTCGGCTGCGGCGGCGACCGCGATCCGCACAAGCGCGGCCCGATGGGCGCCATCGCCGCCCGCCTGGCCGACACCGCCCTGCTGACCAGCGACAACCCGCGCAGCGAGGACCCGTTGGCGATCCTCGCCACCATGCTGACCGGCGCCGCCGCGGTGCCCGAGGCCGAGCGCGGAGCCGTCCTGGTCGTCCCCGACCGGGCCGAGGCGATCGCACTCGCCGTCGCCCGCGCCCGGGCGGGGGACACCGTGCTGGTGGCCGGCAAGGGCCACGAGCTCGGCCAGTACGTACGAGACGAGATCCGCCCCTTCGACGACCGGGAGGTGCTGCGCGAGTCCATCGCGCGGACCGCGGCCGCGCGGGGCGACCGAGGAGTAGAGCAGCAGTGATCGCACTGACCCTCGCCGAGGTGGCCGCCGCCGTCGGAGGCACGCTGGACGGCGCCGACCCGGACGCCCTGGTCACCGGCCCGGTCGAGGTCGACTCGCGGAAGGTGGTCCCCGGCGGCCTGTTCGCGGCCTTCGTCGGCGAGCACGTGGACGGCCACGACTACGCGGCCAAGGCGGTCGGGGACGGCGCCGTCGCGGTGCTGGCCTCCCGCCCGGTCGGCGTGCCCGCCGTCCTGGTCGACAGTGTGGTGGAGGCGCTCGGCAGGCTGGCGCGCGCCGTGGTCGCCCGTGCCGAGGGCACCGCCGTGGTCGCGCTGACCGGCTCGGCCGGCAAGACCAGCACCAAGGACCTGATCGCCCAGCTGCTCCAGCGCCACGGCGAGACGGTCTACCCGCCCGGCTCGCTCAACAACGAGATCGGCCACCCGATGACCGCGCTGCGGGTCGAGGCCGGCACCCGGCACCTGGTGATGGAGATGGGCGCCCGGCACAAGGGCGACATCGAGTACCTCACCTCGATCACCCCGCCCCGGATCGGCCTGGTCCTCAACGTCGGCACCGCCCACGTCGGCGAGTTCGGCTCCCAGGAGGCGATCGCCGAGGCCAAGGGCGAACTGGTGGAGTCGCTGCCCGCCGACGGTGCCGCGATCCTGAACGCGGACGACCGGCTGGTGCGCGCGATGGCCTCCCGCACCAAGGCGAAGGTGGTCCTGTTCGGGGAATCACCGGACGCCCACGTACGGGCCACCGACGTTCGCCTGGACGCCACCGGGCGGCCATCCTTCACGCTCACCACCCCGGCCGGTTCCGCGACCGTGCAGCTGCGCCTGTACGGTGAGCACCACGTCTCGAACGCCCTCGCCGCCGCCGCGGTGGCGGTGGAGCTCGGGATGTCCGTCGACGACACCGCGGCAGCCCTGGGCGAAGCGGGTGCGCTGTCCCGCTGGCGCATGGAGGTCGTCGACCGGGCCGACGGTGTCACCGTCGTGAACGACGCCTACAACGCGAACCCCGACTCGATGCGGGCCGCGCTGCGGGCGCTCGTCTCGATCGGGGGCCGGGGCCCGGAGCGCCGCCGCACCTGGGCGGTGCTCGGCGAGATGCGGGAGCTCGGCGAGGAGAGCCTGGCCGAGCACGACGCCATCGGGCGGCTCGCGGTCCGGCTCGACGTCACCAAGCTGGTGGCGGTCGGCGGACGCGAGGCGGCCTGCATGGAACTCGGCGCGAGGAACGAAGGTTCGTGGGGTGAGGAGTCGGTGCTGGTGTCCGACGCGGACGCGGCGGTCGAGCTGCTGCGCAGTCAGCTGCGGCCGGGGGATGTGGTCCTGGTGAAGGCTTCCCGTTCGGTGGGGCTGGAGAAGGTGGCCGAGGCCCTCCTGGCGGACGGTGTGGCCGAATAATGAAGCAGATCCTTTTCTCCGGGATGATCGGTCTCATCCTGTCGCTGCTCGGCACCCCGGCCCTGATCAAGGTGCTCGCGAAGCACGGCTACGGCCAGTACATCCGTGACGACGGCCCCAAGGCGCACCACAGCAAGAAGGGCACGCCCACCATGGGCGGCATCGCCTTCATCCTGGCGACCCTGATCGCGTACTTCGCCACGAAGGCGATAACGGGCGAGAGCCCGACGGCCTCCGGGCTGCTGGTGCTCTTCCTGACCGCGGGTCTCGGCCTGGTCGGCTTCCTGGACGACTACATCAAGGTGGTCAAGCGCCGCTCGCTGGGCCTGCGGGCCAAGGCGAAGCTGGCCGGCCAGTCGATCGTCGGTCTCGGGTTCGCCGTCCTGGCGATGCAGTTCCCGGACGACCGCGGGCTCAACCCGGCGTCCCAGAGCCTGTCCTTCGTCCGGGACTTCAAGTGGGCGATCGGCCCCGTCCTGTTCGTCATCTTCGCGTACTTCATGATCGCCGCGATGTCGAACGGCGTGAACCTGACGGACGGTCTGGACGGCCTCGCCACCGGTGCCTCGGTGATGGTCTTCGGCGCCTACACCTTCATCGGCATCTGGGAGCACACCCAGAGCTGCGCCTACGCCATCACCGCGACCGCCAACTGCTACGACATCCGCGATCCCCTGGACCTCGCCGTCGTGGCCTCCGCCCTGATGGGCTCCTGCTTCGGCTTCCTGTGGTGGAACACCTCGCCCGCCAAGATCTTCATGGGTGACACCGGCTCGCTCGCCCTCGGCGGCGCCCTGGCCGGTCTGGCGATCTGCTCCCGCACCGAGCTGCTGCTCGCCCTGCTCGGCGGCCTCTACGTGATCATCACCCTCTCGGTGATCATCCAGGTCGGCTCCTTCCGGATGACCGGCAAGCGCGTCTTCAAGATGGCGCCACTGCAGCACCACTTCGAACTCAAGGGCTGGACCGAGGTCCTGATCGTGGTCCGGTTCTGGATCATCCAGGGCCTGTGCGTCGCCGTCGGCCTCGGACTGTTCTACGCGGGATGGGTGACCGGATGACCGACCCCGACCTGACCAACCCGGACTTCGGCGGCCTGCCGGTCGCCGTCTCGGGGCTCGGCGTCTCCGGCATCAGCGCCGCGCGTGTCCTGCACGGCCTCGGCGCCCGGGTCACCGTGGTGGACGGCGGCAGCGGGCCCGGCCTGGTCGCCCGGGCCGCCGAGCTGGAGGCGCTGGGCGTCACCGTGCGGCTCGGCGACGGGGCGAGCCTGCCCGAGGGCACCGAACTGATCGTCACCTCGCCCGGCTGGGCGCCGGACAGCCCGCTGTTCGCCGCCGCCGAGGCGGCCGGGGTGCCGGTCTGGGGCGACGTCGAGCTGGCCTGGCGGCTGCGCAGGCCGCTGCCCGGTACCGGCGAGCCCGCTCCCTGGCTGGCCGTCACCGGCACCAACGGCAAGACCACCACCGTCCAGATGCTCGCCTCGATCCTCACCGCCGCCGGCCGGCGCACCGCCGCGGTCGGCAACGTCGGGGTCTCGGTGCTGGACGCGGTGCTCGCCGAGGAGCCGTACGACGTGCTCGCCGTCGAGCTCTCCAGCTACCAGCTGCACTGGGCGCCCTCGCTGCGCCCGTACTCGGCGGCGGTGCTCAACCTGGCACCCGACCACCTCGACTGGCACGGCTCGATGGAGGCGTACGCCGCCGACAAGGGCCGGATCTACGAGGGCAACGTCGTCGCCTGCGTGTACAACCTGGCCGACCCGGCCACCGAGGCGCTGGTCCGCGAGGCCGACGTCGAGGAGGGCTGCCGGGCGATCGGCTTCGGCCTCGGCGCGCCCGGCCCGTCGAACTTCGGCGTGGTGGACGGACTGCTGGTGGACCGGGCCTTCGTCGAGGACCGGGCCAAGAACGCGGCCGAGCTGGGCGCCGTCGAGGACGTCAACCCGCCGGCCCCGCACAACATCGCCAACGCGCTCGCCGCGGCGGCGCTGGCCCGGTCGTACGGCGTCGACCCGAAGGCCGTCCGGGAGGGCCTGCGGGCCTTCCGCCCGGACGCCCACCGGATCGCCGAGGTCGGCGTGGTCCGCGAGGTCGCGTACATCGACGACTCCAAGGCCACCAACACCCACGCGGCGGCCGCCTCGCTGGCCGCCTACCGGCCGATCGTCTGGATCGCCGGGGGCCTGGCCAAGGGCGCGACCTTCGACGACCTGGTGCAGGGCGCGGCCGAGCGGCTGCGCGGGGTGGTGCTGATCGGCGAGGACCGGGCGCTGATCCGGGAGGCGCTGGAGCGACACGCTCCGGATGTGCCGGTGATCGAGGCGGCCGAGGGCCAGACTGGCGCGGTGGCGATGGCCGAGGTCGTTCGAACGGCCGCGTCGCTCGCCCGATCGGGTGACACGGTGCTGCTGGCACCGGCCTGCGCCTCGATGGACATGTTCACCAACTACGGCGAGCGCGGCGACCTCTTCGCGGCGGCCGTCCGGGAGCTGGCGGGCGAGTAGGCGGTCCGGCGCGGGCGTCGGACGGAGAACAGTGAGCGGGGAGCGGTGGCGGGGCAGGGCAGAGCGGATTCCGGCGTTGAGAAGCGGGACGCCGCCGAGCCGATGAGAGTGATCTCCGCCACCACGACCAAGTACAAGTCGGCCGGTCCACTGGCCCGCGTCCAGGCCTTCCGGGCCCGGGTCCGGTACTGGCTGGACCGGCCGCTCACCCCGTACCTGCTGGTCGTCGGCAGCACCCTGCTGCTGGTCGTGCTCGGTCTGATGATGGTCTTCTCGGCCTCGCAGATCCTCGCCCTGAACCAGCACCACACGGCGCAGTACTACTTCCTCAAGCAGTTGATCGCGGCCATCCTCGGCCTGGTCCTGCTGATCGGCTTCGCCTCCGTCCCGGTGGCGGTGCTGCGGGTGATCACCTACCCGGTGATGATCGCTGTGATCGGCGCCCTCACGCTGGTGGCCATCCCCGGCATCGGGGTGCGGATCAACGGCAACCAGAACTGGCTGGACTTCGGCTTCTTCCAGTTCCAGCCCTCGGAGTTCGCCAAGCTCGCGCTGGTGCTCTGGGGCGCCGACCTGCTCGCCCGCAAGCAGAAGGCCGGCACCCTCAACTCGTGGAAGCACCTGCTGGTGCCGCTGGTGCCGGGGGCCCTGCTGCTGCTCGCGCTGATCATGTTCGGCGGCGACATGGGCACCTCGATGATCCTGGTGGCCATGGTGTTCGCGCTGCTCTGGATGGTCGGCGCGCCGCTGCGGCTGTTCGTGGCCACCCTCGGGGTGGCGGTGGTGGTCTGCACCGCCCTGGTGGTCACCGTGCCGCACCGGGCGGAGCGGCTGAGCTGCATCGGCGTCACCAAGCTCGACCCGGAGGGCGCCTGCTTCCAGGCCCTGCACGGCGTCTTCGCGTTCGCCAACGGCGGCGGCTTCGGCACCGGCCTCGGCGCCGGCGTGGAGAAATGGGGCCAGCTGCCCGAGGCGCACACCGACTTCATCTTCGCCGCGACCGGCGAGGAACTCGGTCTGGTGGGGACGCTGTCGGTCCTCGGTCTCTTCTCGGCACTAGGCTACGCGGGTATCCGTGTGGCCATCGGTACGAAGGACCCCTTCGTCAGGTACGCCGCGGGAGCCGCCACCACCTGGATCATGGCGCAGGCCATGATCAACCTGGGGTCGGCGCTGGGACTGCTGCCCATCGCGGGCGTCCCGCTCCCGCTGTTCTCCTACGGCGGTTCCGCCATGCTGTCGGCCATGTCCGCGATCGGAGTGCTGCTGTGCCTGGCGCGCAGCACCTCGGGCGCGAAGGCGGCCCTGGCCGCCCGGAGCAAGAACTCCCGGATCAGGAGACAACTGGCCCGGGTGCTGCCACGACGACGAACCACAGCGCGCCCGGCCCCGGGGCCGGCACGCAGGGAGCGGTGAATTTCGGTGCATGTCGTACTCGCCGGCGGGGGGACCGCCGGTCACATCGAGCCGGCCATGGCCCTCGCGGATGCCCTCCGCAGGCACGACCCGTCCGTCGGGATCACCGCCCTGGGCACCGAGCGCGGACTGGAGACCCGGCTGGTCCCCGAGCGCGGCTACCAGCTGGAGCTCATCCCGGCCGTGCCGCTGCCCCGCAAGCCCACCCCGGAGCTGATCACCGTCCCCGGCCGGCTGCGCGGCACGGTCCGGGCCGCCCAGGAGATCATCGAGCGGGTCAACGCGGACGCCGTGGTCGGCTTCGGCGGCTACGTCGCGATGCCCGCCTACCTGGCCGCCAAGCGGGCCGGCGTGCCGATCGTGGTGCACGAGGCGAACGCCCGCCCGGGCCTGGCCAACAAGATCGGCGCCCGCTACAGCGACTTCGTGGCGGTCTCCACGCCGGACAGCAAGCTGCGCGACTCCCGGTACATCGGCATCCCGCTGCGCCGGACCATCGCCACCCTGGACCGCGCCGCGGCCCGCCCCGAGGCCCGCCACTACTTCGGCCTCGACCAGCGGCTGCCCACCCTGCTGGTCTCCGGCGGCTCCCAGGGCGCGCGCCGGCTCAACGAGACGATCACCGCGATCGCCCCGCGGCTCCAGCAGTACGGCGTGCAGATCCTGCACGCGGTCGGCCCGAAGAACGAGCTGCCGCAGGTGGCGGACGTCCCCGGGATGCCGCCGTACCGCCCGGTGCCGTACCTGGACCGGATGGACCTGGCCTACGCGGCCGCCGACATGATGCTCTGCCGGGCCGGCGCCATGACGGTGGCCGAGCTGGCGGCCGTCGGCCTGCCCGCCGCCTTCGTCCCGCTGCCGATCGGCAACGGCGAGCAGCGGCTGAACGCCCAGCCGATGGTCAAGGCCGGCGGCGGCCTGCTGGTGGACGACGCCGAGCTGACCCCGGACTGGGTGCTCCAGAACGTGCTGCCGGTGCTCACCGACCCGCAGCGGCTGTGGGACATGAGCCGGTCGGCCGCCGAGTTCGGCCGCCGGGACGCCGACGACCTGCTGGTCGGCATGGTCTACGAGGCGATCCAGGCCCACCGCGGCGGCCGCCGCCGTGGCTGACGGCCGGCTCGCCGACCCGTTGGAGGAGGAGTTGGAGGTGGAGGAGTCCGCTCCCCGCCTCCGGCTCTCCCGGCGGGGCATCGTGGTGCTGGGCGTGCTCGGCGCCACGGTGCTCGGCGTGCTGGCCTGGCTGGTGTTCCTCTCCTCGGTCCTGGACGTGCGCAGCGTCGCGGTCCAGGGCATGAGCGACGACAAGTTGACGGCGGACCAGGTCCGCGCGGCGGTCGGCGGGCTCGGTGACGGCCCGCTGGCGCGCGTGGACCTGGACGACGTCCGGCACCGGGTGGAGGGGATCCCCCGGGTGGCCGAGGCCGAGGTGTGGCGGGGCTGGCCGCACACCCTGCGGGTGAAGGTCGTCCAGCGCAAGGCGGTGGCCGCCGTCAAGGGGGATGACGGCCAGTTCACCCAGGTGGATGCCGGGGGCGTGAGCTTCGCCACCGAACCGGCTCCGCCGGAGGGCGTTCCGGTGGTCGAGCTGCGACTCAGTCAGCAGGCGAACGACGTGGACGGGGTGATCTCCCGTCCGCAATTGGTGCAGGGCGCGGTGGCGGTGGCCGCCGGGCTGCCGCCGGAGGTCGCCAAGCGGGCCGGCTCGGTGCTGGTGCACTCCTACGACGACATCGAGTTGCAGCTCAGCGGGGGTGCGACGGTGCGCTGGGGGAGTCCGGAGCAGATCGACCGGAAGGCCAGGGTGCTGGTCGCACTGATGAACCAGAAGGGCACGAACTTCGACGTGACGGCGCCGGAGGCGCCGGCGGTGTCGGGATGATCCGGTAGGTTCTCTGCCTGAGGGAGGGGTTGACGCCTTGAAGTGTCGGCCCGACTCTTGGTGGTCACCCCCGGTTTCCTATGCCGGCCGATGATCACATAGGCTCAAAAGAAAAAGGGAAGCTCGGCGTGTTCGTTGAAACGCGTGCCCGGAGCCACCTAGTGTCCTGTGTCACCAGACTGTGTTTCCTGGTGATGTGACGGAGGCACAGAACTAACCCTAAAGGTCAAGTTTAGGGTTGGGGTCGGCGGTCGGCATTTCGGACATTCAGTCAGAAACCAGGCTCCCTACCCATCGACATCCGTCGGTACGGCCCCGCCCCGGGTCGGGCCGACCCGGAAATTCGAGGCGAGAGGCCTTCGACGTGGCAGCACCGCAGAACTACCTCGCAGTCATCAAGGTCGTCGGAATCGGCGGCGGTGGTGTCAACGCCATCAACCGGATGATCGAGGTCGGTCTCAAGGGCGTCGAGTTCATCGCGATCAACACCGATGCGCAGGCCCTCCTGATGAGCGACGCCGACGTCAAGCTCGATGTGGGCCGTGAACTCACCCGGGGCCTCGGCGCCGGCGCCAACCCCGAGGTCGGCCGGAAGGCCGCCGAGGACCACCGCGAGGAGATCGAGGAGGTCCTCAAGGGGGCCGACATGGTCTTCGTGACCGCCGGTGAGGGCGGTGGCACGGGCACGGGCGGCGCGCCCGTCGTCGCCAACATCGCGCGCTCCCTGGGCGCCCTGACCATCGGCGTGGTCACCCGTCCGTTCACCTTCGAGGGACGGCGCCGGGCCAACCAGGCCGAGGACGGAATCGCCTCCCTGCGCGAAGAGGTCGACACCCTCATCGTGATCCCCAACGACCGACTGCTGTCCATTTCGGACCGCCAGGTCAGCGTGCTCGACGCTTTCCGCTCGGCCGACCAGGTCCTGCTCTCCGGTGTCCAGGGCATCACCGACCTGATCACCACCCCGGGTCTGATCAACCTCGACTTCGCCGACGTCAAGTCCGTGATGTCGGAGGCCGGTTCGGCGCTCATGGGCATCGGCTCGGCCCGCGGTGAGGACCGCGCCAAGGCCGCCGCCGTGATGGCGATCTCCTCGCCGCTGCTGGAGGCCTCGATCGACGGCGCCCGCGGCGTGCTGCTGTCCATCTCGGGCGGCTCCGACCTCGGCCTGTTCGAGATCAACGAGTCGGCCCAGCTGGTCAGCGAGGCCGCCCACCCCGAGGCGAACATCATCTTCGGTGCGGTCATCGACGACGCGCTCGGCGACGAGGTCCGGGTCACCGTCATCGCGGCCGGCTTCGACGGCGGGCAGCCGCCGGCGATCGTCCGCGACCCGGTGGTCAAGTCCACCGCCCCGGAGCGCCCGGCCACCCCGCCGGCCGCCCCGGAGCGTCCGGCCGGCCGCCCGTCCTACGGGAGCATCGGCTCGGTGACGTCCCGCTCGGAGGGCGAGTCCTCGACCGCGTCGTCGAGCCGGACCGCCGAGACCTCGGCCACCACCACCGCCGCCCCGGTGCCGCCGCAGGTGCAGCCGGCCCGGCAGCCGTTCGTGGAGAGCCCGGCAGAGGAGCTCGACGTCCCGGACTTCCTTAAGTGATCGATCACTCGATCCGCGCGGGTGCTCACTTCGCCTTCACCTCCCGGTGGGGCGGGGTGAGCACTTCGCCGTACGGGGAGCTCAACCTCGGCGGCGCGGTGGGGGACGACCCGGAGGCCGTGCGGGAGAACCGGGCGCTGGCCGCCCGGGAGCTGGGTCTCGACCCGGCCGACGTGGTGTGGATGAACCAGGTGCACGGCGCCGAGGTCGCCGTGGTGACCGGGCGCCAGCCGCCCGGTCAGGCCCCGACGGTGGACGCGGTGGTCTCCGACCGGCCGCTCGCGCTGGCGGTGCTGACGGCCGACTGCACTCCGGTGCTGCTGGCCGATCCGGTGGCGGGCGTGGTGGGCGCGGCCCACGCGGGCCGGCCCGGGCTTGCGGCCGGGGTGGTGCCCGCGGCCGTCCGGGCGATGGTCGAACTGGGCGCGGAGCCCTCGCGGATCACCGCCGCCACCGGGCCCGCGGTCTGCGGCCGCTGCTACGAGGTGCCGGCGCAGTTGCGCGCCGAGGTCGCCGCGGTGGTGCCGGAGGCCTTCGCCGAGACCTCCTGGGGGACTCCGGCGCTGGACGTGCCGGAGGGAGTCGCGGCCCAGCTGGCCGCGGTGGGGGTCAAGGAACTGGTGAGATCACCGGTCTGCACCCTTGAATCCGCCGATCACTACTCCTATCGCCGCGAGCAGCGCACCGGCCGGCTCGCGAGCTACGTCTGGTTGGGCTCTGATCACTGATGACGAACGACATCTACGGACCGTTCCCGGGAAGCCCCGAGTTCACTGCGGCGCTGACGGAGGGCCAGCGGGACCGGTACGAGGAACTCGGCACCAACCTCGACGTGGTCGAGCGCCGGATCGCGGACGCGTGCGCGGCCGCCGGGCGCGCCCGGGAGGAGGTCACCCTGGTCGTCGTCACCAAGACCTACCCCGCCGAGGACACCGCGCTGCTGGCCGGTCTCGGGGTGACGGACGTCGCGGAGAACCGGGACCAGGACGCCGCTCCCAAGGCGGAGCAGTGCAGAAACCTTCCTCTTGACTGGCACTTCGTCGGCCAGCTGCAGACCAACAAGGTCCGTTCGGTCGTCCGCTACGCGAACCACGTGCACTCGGTGGACCGGCTCCGGCTGGTCGAGTCGCTCTCCGCGGCGGTGCTCAAGGCGGAGCGCCCGGAGCTGGGCTGCCTGGTGCAGGTGGCGCTGGACAAGGCGCACGGGGAGGGTGAGCACCGGGCGGGGGTCGCGCCGGAGGACGTCGCGCAACTGGCCGACGCGATCGCCGACACGCCCGGGCTGCGGCTGGACGGTGTGATGACGGTCGCTCCGCTGGCCGGCCCGCTGGCCGGAGACCCGGCCCGGGCCTTCGATCGGCTGGCGGAAATCGCAACCGCCGTACGGGCGGCCCATCCGGCTGCCACCATGGTCTCCGCAGGGATGAGCGGTGACCTTGAGCAGGCGATTGCCGCCGGAGCGACACATGTGCGCGTCGGAACGGCGGTACTCGGAGTGAGGTCACCCCTCAGGTAACGTCACCGGGTAAGTAGATCAGACAGCAGGACAAAATAGGACAGAATCTAGCAGCTCTTCGGAGCGCTAGCGAACCGTGGATCGCAGCTCCGCGGCCCCCACTCCACGCATCTGACCGGCCGTCGGGCTGACACGCCGTCGTGGAGGGACCGCGGAATCCGCAGGCGGGGCCGTACGGCCCGGGCCGGAGCCGGTCCGTACGGAACGAGCGAAGCGACCATCAGAAGGTGCGCGCATCGCGAAGCCGCCACCGAGCGCGAGCGAGGTGGCTATGAGCGGAGGAGACAGGAGCATGGCCGGCGCAATGCGCAAGATGGCGGTCTACCTCGGCCTCGTGGAGGACGAGACGTACGACGGCCAGGGGTACGACCCCGACGACGACTACGACGCGGACCCCGAACCGATCCGGACGGGCCAGCGGACCGAGGACATCCCCCGGCCGGCCCCGGCTCCCGCGGCCGCCGCGCCCGCCCCGGTCTCCTCGATCACCCCGCAGCCGGTGCCCGCGGCGGTGCCGATCCGCCAGGAGACTCCGAGGATGGCCCCCGTGTCGTCCATCACACCCGAACGTCGCCACAACCTGGAGAAGAGCGCACCGGTGATCATGCCCAAGGTCGTGAACGAACGAGAGCCCTACCGCATCACCACGCTGCACCCCCGGACCTACAACGAGGCCCGTACCATCGGGGAACAGTTCCGTGGCGGGACCCCCGTGATCATGAATCTGACCGAGATGGACGACACCGACGCGAAGCGCCTCGTAGACTTCGCGGCTGGACTCGTCTTCGGTCTGCACGGCAGTATCGAGCGCGTGACACAGAAGGTGTTCCTGCTGTCGCCTGCTAACGTCGATGTCACGGCGGAGGACAAGGCTCGGATCGCCGAGGGTGGGTTCTTCAACCAGAGCTGACCCGGCCACGACTTTACGTGTGGATCTGATCAACAGTGGTTGGCGACAGGTGACGAGCGGCAGGCCCGAGGGATCGGGACCGGGGAGAGGGATACGCGATGGACATCGTGTGGGCGGTGCTCTACTACGCCCTGACCGTCTTCCTGGTGTTCCTGCTCGTACGGCTGGTCATGGACTGGGTCTTCCAGTTCGCGCGTTCGTGGCGGCCCGGCAAGGCCATGGTCCTGGTCCTGGAGGCCACGTACACTGTCACGGATCCGCCGCTCAAGCTTCTTCGGCGGCTCATTCCGCCGTTGCGTTTCGGGGGCGTGGCGCTCGACCTGTCCTTCTTCGTACTGATGATCATTGTGTATGTCCTGATCTCGCTTGTGCACCCCTAGTCGTAGGTGAGCGATGCGACAGGATGCCGGTGTGCCGACGATCACGTTGAGGTGAAGAGATGCCATTGACCCCCGAGGACGTTCGGAACAAGCAGTTCACGACCGTCCGCCTGCGTGAAGGCTATGACGAGGACGAGGTCGATGCCTTCCTCGACGAGGTCGAGGCGGAGCTGACCCGCCTCCTCCGGGAGAACGAGGACCTGCGCGCCAAGCTGGCCGCCGCGACTCGTGCCGCCGCGCAGAACCAGGCCAACCTGCGCAAGGAGCCGCAGCAGGACGCGCCCCGACAGGGCGGCGCTCCGGTGCCGGCCGCCATATCCGGCCCGCCGGTCCCCGGCCAGCAGGGTCCGGGTGGTCCGCAGCAGATGGGCCCCGGCGGCCCGCAGCAGATGGGCCCGGGTGGTCCCCAGCAGATGGGCCCCGGCCCTCAGCAGCAGCAGATGGGCAACCAGCCCCTCGGCCTGCCCGCCGGATCCGCGCCGCAGCTTCCCGCCGGCGGCCCGCAGCAGCAGCAGATGAACCAGACCATGGGCGGCCAGCAGCAGCTGGTCCAGCCGATGGGCGGTCAGATGCTGCAGCCCATGGGCGGTCCCGGTGGCCCGCAGCAGATGGGCAACCCGATGGGCCAGGGCATGGGCCAGCAGCAGATGCAGCCGATGGGCGGCCCCATGGGCGGCCCGCAGCAGATGGGCGGCCCCATGGGCGGCCCGATGCAGCAGCAGGGCCCCGGCGGCGACAGTGCCGCCCGCGTGCTGGCGCTCGCTCAGCAGACCGCCGACCAGGCGATCTCCGAGGCCCGTTCCGAGGCCAACAAGATCGTCGGCGAGGCGCGCAGCCGGGCCGAGGGCCTGGAGCGCGACGCCCGTGCGAAGGCCGACGCGCTGGAGCGGGACGCGCAGGAGAAGCACCGCGTCGCGATGGGATCGCTGGAGTCGGCGCGGGCCACGCTGGAGCGCAAGGTCGAAGACCTGCGGGCGTTCGAGCGTGAGTACCGCACGCGACTGAAGTCGTACCTGGAGACCCAGCTGCGCCAGCTGGAGTCGCAGGCCGACGACTCGCTCGCTCCGCCGCGGATCCCCGCCACCGCGTCGCTGCCGCCGGCGGCCTCGTCGATGGCCCCGGCCGGTGCCGGTGCGATGAGCAGCGGTGCGCCGAGCTTCGGCGGCAACCAGCCGTCCTTCGGTGGCAACTCGCCGTCCTTCGGCGGGAACAGCGCCTTCGGCGGCAACTCCTCGGCGCCGAGCTTCGGCGGGCAGTCGACCGGTGGCAACAGCGGTGCGCCGCAGATGCAGCCGGCCGGGATGACCCAGCCGATGGCGGCCGTCCGACCGCAGCCGCCGCAGCCGATGCAGCAGGCTCCGGCGCCGATGCGGGGCTTCCTGATCGACGAGGACGGCGACAACTGAGGTTGTAGCAGAGCCTTTTGAGGGCGCCCCCTTTTCGACCTCCGGGTCGGGGAGGGGGCGCCCTTGTTTGTGGTGGGGTGGGTGGTTCTCGGGTGGGTGGGGGCTTTCGGGAGGGTGGGGGGCCGGGGGCGGCTCCGGGGGTGGGTGCTCCGGGGGCTGGGTGATTTTCAGACTGCCGACCCTGTGGGTGGG
>NZ_JBHVJT010000083.1:0-23395 GCF_042798815.1 Kitasatospora sp. NPDC057738
TCATGCTGGCGATCGCGGTGCAGACGAACGAGACGCGGCACCTGAGGGTGTCGGCGGACGAACTGGCGGGGATGGTCCGGCGCATCGGTGCGCCGGACGACCGCTTCCTCGTCGTGGAGCGGATACCGGACCTGCCGGACGTGTACGTGCAGGTGTGGCACGCCGACGGGGAGGAGTACACGCTGGAGCACCGGGACGGCTCCGCCGAGCGGCACTTCGAGGTGCGGCTGGACGGGCCCGAGCCGGTGGTCGAGGCGATGACGGGCTGGGCGCGCGGTGCGGCGGGCTGGGACGAGGGCCTGGACTGGCGGCCGCTCGACCTGGGCCCGGCGCCGGAGCCGGTGCCGCCGATCGACCTGGAGGCGGGCGAGCGGATGGAGTTGGAGGAGCGGCTGCGGTTGACGCTGGCCTGCGGCTACACCGACCGTGCCGGGCTCGCCGAACAGGCCGAGGAGCACCTGGTCGCGGGCGACCGCCGCCCGCTCTCGCGCCCGCAGGCCGAGCAACTCGCCGACCGGCTCTGGCTGGAGCGGGTCGGCGAGCAGAGCGGCTGGATCGGCGAGACGGATCCGGAGCGCCTGACCCGGGCCTTCGCCGCCCTGGAGGCGGGTGGCATCACGGCCCGGGAGGACTTCGGCTGCTGCCGCTCCTGCGCGGACGCCGAGATCGCCGAGGCCGGCGCCCCCGAAGCGCGCGGCTTCGTCTACTTCCACGCCCAGTGCACCGAGTCCGCCGCCGCCGGCCACGGCCTGTCCCTGCTGTACGGCGGCTTCGACGGCTCCCGGGCGACCACTGTCGCGGTCGGGAAGGAAGTGGTCGCCGCCCTGACGGAGGCCGGCCTGCTGACGGTCTGGAACGGCGACCCGTCCCACGCGATCGAGATACGCCCGCTGCTGTGGCGCCGCCGCCTGGGCGCGTGAGACCGGGGGTGCGGCAGCCGGTGGGTGGTCAGGTGCACCGGTGGGTGGTCAGGTGCGTCGGCGGGTGGTCAGGTGCGTCGGCGGGTCCAGCGCCAGTGGTTGGTGAGGCCGAGGCCGGCGCCGAGGAGGACGGCGCCGACGGGGACGAGGGGGAGCCACAGGGTGGCGACGGCCGCGCACTCGACGAGCAGGCCGAGGGGGAGCAGCCAGCGGAACCAGGGCTCGCCGGGGAAGCGGCGGGCGTCCCAGACGGCGGCGGCGAGCACGGCCGTGGCGACCAGGACGCCGAGGACGGGGATGCCGTGGGGTGTCACGGTGAGCGCCAGGTGCATGTCCGTCAGCCTCTCCCGCCGGTGACCGGTGACCGGTGCCGCGGTCCGGCCCGTGGGACCGGACCGCGGCATCAGCCTCTCACGGCACCAGCACCCGCAGGGCGTCCTTGGCGACCGCGACGTCCACCGGGAGCGGGGCGATGAACTCCCCGTCGGCGTAGGCGGTGATGCCGGGGGACTCGATCCGCAGGGACTCGGTGCGCAGCGTGGTGACCTCCGGGTAGGTGACGTGGGTGCCCTTGAAGAGGGTCGGGAAGAAGCGGGCGATGCGCAGCCGGGGCATGGCGTCGACGAGGGTGAGGTCGAGCAGCCCGTCGTCGGGGAGGGCGGCGGGGCACATCAGCATGCCGCCGCCGTAGCTGCGGGTGTTGCCGACGGCGGCCAGGGTGAGGTCGCGTTCGATGACGGTGCCGTCGGCGAGGGTGATGCGGAACGGCAGCGGGCGCAGGTTGGCGAACTCGGCGAGGATGGCGAGGTTGTAGCGCATCCGGCCGCGCGGCCAGCGCAGCCGGTTGGCGCGGTCGCTGACCAGGGAGTCGAAGCCGGTGGCGAGGACGGAGCCGTACCAGCGGACGGCGCCGTCCGGGCCGGTGATCCGGCCGAGGTCGATGCCGCGGGTGCGTCCGGCGGCGATGACGTCGGCGGCGGCTTCGGGGGCGCCGAGCGGCAGGCCGTATTCGCGGGCGTGGTCGTTGCCGGTGCCGGCGGGTATCACGCCGAGCGGGACGGGGGTGCCGGCCAGGGCCTGGAGGGCGAGGTTGATCATGCCGTCGCCGCCGACGACGGCCACCGCGTCCACCCCGCCGGCCACGGCCTCGCGGGCGAGGCGGACGGCGTCCTCGGGGGAGCGCCCGGCGTGCGGTTCGACCTGGACGCCGAGGGCCCGCAGCCGGGCGGTGGCCCGGTGGGCGGCGGGTTCGGCATGGCCGGCGCCCGCCGCCGGGTTGGTGAGAACGGCGACCCTGCGGACGGTTCTCACCTCGTTCACGGGATCAACTTGCCCGGGTTGAGGATGCCCGCCGGGTCGAGTTCGGCCTTGACGGCGCGCAGGATGCGCACGCCGAGGTCGCCGATCTCCTCGGTCATCCAGGGCCGGTGGTCGGCGCCGACGGCGTGGTGGTGGCTGATGGTGCCGCCGGCGCCGAGGATGGCGTCCCCGGCGGCGCGCTTGGCGGCGCCCCAGCGGGTGAGCGGCTCCTCGCCGAGGGCGGCGACGACGGTGAAGTAGAGCGAGGCACCGGTCGGGTAGACGTGCGAGATGTGGCAGAGCACGAGGGAGCCGGGCAGGGCGCCGGTGAGCGCCTCGGTGACGGCGGTGCGCAGGGCCGGCAGGCGGCTCCAGCTCGTCGCGGTCTCCAGGGTCTCGCACAGCGCGCCCGCGCTGAGCAGCGAGTCGCGCAGGTAGGGGGCGTTGAACCGGCCGTGCTCCCAGGCCCGGGCGGGGACCTCGCCGAGCGAGGTGGCGCCGGTGGCGAGCAGGGTGTCGCGGGTGAGCTGCAGGCGGGCGGCGACCTGGGCGGCGGTGCCCTCGAAGACGGTGACGGCCAGGCAGCCGGTGACCGCCGGGGCGCCGCCGATCTGCTCGGTCATGGCCAGGTTGATCATGGTCTCGGCCTCGTCGGAGAGCCGGATCACGGTCGGGCCGGTGCCCTGCTGCTCGACGGCGCGCAGCGCGGCGGTGCCGGTGGCGAAGTCGGGGAAGCTCCACGCCTCGTACGCCTTGACGGCGGGCAGCGGGTGGACGCGCAGCCGGACGGCGGTGATCACGCCGAGGGTGCCTTCGGAGCCGAGGAAGAGCTGGCGCAGGTCGGGGCCGGCTGCGGAGGCGGGGGCGCGGCCGAGGTCGAGGATCCCGGCGGGGGTGACGACGCGCAGTCCGCGCACCATCTCGTCGAAGCGTCCGTACCCGGCGGAGTCCTGGCCGGAGGAGCGGGTGGCCGCGAAGCCGCCGATGGTCGCGTAGCGGAAGCTCTGCGGGTAGTGGCCGAGTTCCCAGCCGCGTTCGGCTAGCAGGGCCTCCGCGGCCGGGCCGGTGAGGCCGGCGCCGAGGACGGCTTCGCCGGAGGTCTCGTCGAGGTCGAGCAGCTGGTCGAAGCGGCGCAGGTCGAGGGAGACGACGGCGTCGAAGGCTCCGCGCTCGGGGTCGAGGCCGCCGACCACGCTGGTGCCGCCGCCGAACGGGACGACGGCGATGCGGCGTTCGGCGCACACCGCGAGGACGGCGGCGACCTCCTGCTCGCTGCCGGGCAGCACGACGGCGTCGGGGGCGTCCTGTGCCTCGCGGCTGCGGCGGCGCAGCAGGTCGGGGGTGGACTTGCCGCCGGCGCGCGGCAGCCGGTCGGCGTCGGCGGCGCTGACGTGGGCCTCGCCGACGGCGGCGGCGAGCGCCTCGATGTCCTCGGCGGAGATCCGGGACGGGCGCAGGACGACCTCGTCGGCGCCGGGCCCGGGGGCGGCGTCGCCGGTGACGCCGAGGGCGGCGGCGAGCAGTCCCTTGATGTCGGCGGACAGTTCCTTGGCCAGGGCCGGGTCGCCCCAGGCGTCCCACTTCATCGGGGGGAGCGGAAGTGCGGCGCCGGCCGGTCCCGCTTGCGTCTCAGGTGCCATGCGTTACAGTTTCACACATCATGTCAAGTAGTAACGCCGAGCCTCAGACGCCGCCCCCGGCCCCCGGGGAGCGCAGCACCGACGACGCGATCCTGGACGCCGCCGCCGACCTGATCGTCCATCTCGGCGTGCGCCGGACCCAGTTGTCCGAGATCGCCCGCCGCGCCGGGGTCAGCCGCCCGACCGTCTACCGCCGCTGGCCGGACGTCCGGGCGGTGATCGGCGCGCTGCTCACCCGGGAGATCCTGACCACCCTGGAGGGCGCCGGGCTGGACGTCCACGACCGGGAGACCCTCGTCGAGCGGGTCGTGGAGATCGCCGTCCGGCTGCGCGACCACCCGGTGCTCGGCGCACTGCTGCACTCCGACGACTCCGACCTGCTGCTCCTGTACGTCGTCGAGCGGCTCGGCGCCAGCCAGCGCGGCCTGCTGGAGGCGCTGCGCGCCGGCATCGAACACAGCCAGGCGCACGGCTCGATCCGGGCCGGCGAGCCGCTCGAACTGGCCGCCATGGTCCTGCTGATCGCCCAGTCCACAGTCCAGTCGCACCGCATGGTCGCCTCCCTGCTGCCCGAGGCGGCCTGGCGGCGCGAACTGGCCAGAGCACTGAACGGATACCTCGCGCCATGACCCCCACCGCAGGCCCGCACGCGGGCCCGTACGCGGGCACCGGCCGGCTCGACGCCGCCCGCCGCACGCTGGAACTCCAAGCGCTCGGCGACGACCCCCGGATCGACCTCCTGGTCGTCGGAGGCGGCGTCACCGGCGCCGGAGTGGCCCTGGACGCGGCCTCGCGCGGCCTGCGCACGGTGCTCGTCGAGGCCCGCGACCTCGCCTTCGGAACGAGCCGCTGGAGCTCCAAGCTGGTGCACGGCGGCCTGCGCTACCTCGCCTCCGGGCAGCTCAAGGTGGCCCGGGAGAGCGCCGTCGAGCGCGGCGTGCTGATGACCCGCACCGCCCCGCACCTGATCCGGGCGCTGCCCCAACTGGTGCCGCTGCTCCCCGACCTGCTGCGCCCGGGCCAGGCCGCGCTGATCCGCACGGGCTTCCACGCCGGGGACGCGCTGCGTCTGACGGCCGGCACCCCGGGCGCGCTGCTGCCCCGGGTGCGCCGGATCGACGCCGACCGGACCCGCCGGCTGGTGCCGGGCGTGCGGACGGACGGGCTGCGCGGCTCGCTGGTCGCCCACGACGGCCAACTCGTGGACGACGCCCGGCTGGTGGTCGCGCTGGCCCGGACCGCCGCGCAGTACGGGGCGACCGTGCTGACCAGGGTGCGCGCCGAGCAGGTCGACGGCACCTCGGCCCGGCTGGTCGACAACCTGACCGGGCGGGAGCTGGCCGTCCGGGCCGGCGCGGTGGTCAACGCCACCGGCGTCTGGGCGGGCGAGGTGGACACCTCGATCAAGCTCCGGCCCAGCCGGGGCACCCACCTGCTGGTGGACGCGGCGGCGCTCGGCCACCCGACCGCGGCCCTCACCGTGCCGGTGCCCGGCTCCACCAGCCGGTTCGTCTTCGCCCTGCCGCAGCAGCTCGGCCGGGTCGCGATCGGCCTGACCGACGAGGACGCCCCGGGTCCGATCCCGGACGAGCCGCAGCCCACCGAGGCCGAGCGCTCGTTCCTCCTGGACACCGTCAACGCCGCCCTCGCCACCGCCCTGACCGGCGCGGACGTGCGCGGCGCGTACGCCGGTCTGCGTCCGCTGATCGACACCGGGGACGGCAGCACCGCCGACATCTCCCGCGAGCACGCGGTGCTGGAGAGCCCGTCCGGGGTGATCACCGTGGTCGGCGGCAAGCTCACCACCTACCGCAGGATGGCCGAGGACGCGGTGGACACCGCCGTCCGGCTGCGCGGCCTGCCCGCCCGCGCCTGCTGGACGGCCCGGCTGCCGCTGATCGGCGCCCCCGGACACGGGGACAGCCGCCCGCTGCCCACCGGCGCGGGGGCCGCCGGCCAGGTGCCCGCCTCGCTGCTCGCCCGCCACGGCGGCGCGGCCCACGAGGTGCTGGCGGCAGGGGAGTTGACGCCGATCGCGGAGGGTCTGGACGTGACCCGCGCCGAGATCGCCCACGCCGTCAGCCACGAGGGCGCGCTGGACGCGGCCGACGTGCTCGACCGCCGTACCAGGATCGGGCTGGTCGCGCAGGACGCGGACCGGGCCCGGAAGGCGGTCGAGGAGATCGTCGCGGAGTGCCTCGGGGAGGTTCGGGGGAGCTGACGCGTCGGGTGCTCGACGAATCGGCGGTCGGCGCTTCGGTCGGCGCGCCGGGCGATTCGCCCGGCGGCCGACCGACCGGCGTGTCGGGCCGAGGCCCGGGGGAATGTCAGGCCGCGGCCCGGGGGAAGGGGGCGAGGTCCGGCTCCACCCAGGCGGTCCGGGCCTGCTCGGTCGCGAGCGTCCCCGGACGGTAGTGGCGGGCGAGCAGGTCCTTGTCGAGCAGGTCCGGGTGCAGGGCGGCGAACTGCTCGAAGCTCGTCGCGTCGTCGTCCGCGTGGAGGGCCACCAGCTCGACCCAGGCCCGGGTCATGGTGACGTGGAACTTCTGCGGCGCGCCGGCCTTGGTGGCGGTGCGCAGGATGCCCTCGCCGATCAGGTCGAGGGCGGCGGTGGCGCCGTGGCGGCGCACGGCGAGCCAGGTGAGCCGGACGTGCTGGCGGTGGCCGAAGCGCTCGGCGTCGGCCATCACCTCGCGCAGCAGCTCGTCGAAGGTGTCGGGGGTCGCGGGGGTCGCGGGGGTGGTCATGCGCAGGCCTTCGTCGTCTGAGTGGGGCTCGTGGGGCGCGGCTCGGGGCAGTCCGGCTCGTGGAGGCGGCTCGTCCGGGCCGACCCTGGATCGTACGGTTTTCCGATATTCAGGGGCAAACCACCCGAACGGGGTGTTTCAGCGCGCCGTGCGCTCGGGCATCGGGTGCTCGGTGCCGGACAGCTCCAGGACGCAGGCGAGCGGGTGCTCGGCCCGGCCGGTGCGGTCGAGCCGGACCGCGAGCGGCTTCGGCGGCTCCTCGGCGACCTGGGCGGCGAGGGTCAGCGGGTAGACGCCGTGCCCGTGGACGCGGTGGAAGGCGCACTCCTTGCCGTCGACCAGCAACTCGGTCTCGGTGATCCAGCCGGACCGGACGTTGACGGTCACCGAGTGCCCGCCCCGGTCGAGGTGGAAGCTGTACCGCTGGCGCATCGGGACCTCCGGCGACCGGGCCTGCGACGAGGGGAAACGGGGGAAGAGCCGACGAGGGGAAGCGGGGAAGAGTCGACGAGGGAAATCAACTGCCAGTCTAGAACGGGAGGTCGTTAGGGTGCTCGGCATGCGGAGCACAGCGGGTGGCCTGCGGCCGTACGGGCCGGACGAGGAGGTGGCCGAGGACGAGTACGTCCTCGGCCTGTACCGGGTGCCCGTCAAGGCGAGGACGGGACGCAAGGCCGGCCCGGCGCCGCAGCCCGGGCGCCTGGAGGCCTGGGCGGACGGCGGCGCGCTGCGGGCCGTCCTGCGCCGCCTGGGTGCGCGGACCCTGCCCACCCTCGCCCGCCACGAGCCCGACCTCGACTTCGCCGGCCGGATCCGGCAGCCGTCGACGGCCGCGCTGGTCCGGGAGATCGAGCAGGTGGACCTGGCCCGGCTCCCGGCCGCCGAGCGCGCGGTGCTGCGCCTGCTGCTGGACTGGGGCCGCCGGGCGACGGCCGAGAACGGCGCGCTGCGGATCGAGATCGACGCCGTGCAGTGACGGCGTGCCTTCACGGCGTGCGGTGACGCCGTGCAATGACGGCGCGCAATGGCGCCGCGACCTGCCCTGCGGCGGCTCCCGCGCACGGTTCCCGTGCGCGACCCGGAGAAAATCCCGGGGCGGGCCCGCCTCCAGACGGATTCTCGTGATCTCTACAGTGTTGTAGATTCGTCCACAGGGAGAGATCCGAGGAGGGCATTGTGGGAGTTTCGCTGGCCAAGGGCGGCAACGTCTCGCTCAGCAAGGAGGCGCCCGGTCTGAGCGCCGTGATCGTCGGTCTCGGCTGGGACGTGCGCACCACCACCGGGGCCGACTACGACCTGGACGCCAGCGCGCTGCTGTGCAACGCGCTGGGCAAGGTGGTCTCGGACCAGCACTTCGTCTTCTTCAACAACCTCCGCAGCCCCGATGGTTCGGTCGAGCACAGCGGCGACAACCTGACCGGCGGCGGGGACGGGGACGACGAGCAGATCAAGGTCGACCTGGACCGCGTCCCGGTCGACGTGGCCAAGGTGGTCTTCCCGGTGTCGATCTACGACGCCGACGCCCGGCTGCAGAACTTCGGCCAGGTGCGCAACGCGTTCATCCGGATCGTCAACCAGGCCAACGGCCTGGAGATCGCGCGCTACGACCTGACCGAGGACGCCTCGACCGAGACCGCGATGGTCTTCGGCGAGCTGTACCGCAACGGCGTGGAGTGGAAGTTCCGCGCCATCGGCCAGGGCTACGCCTCCGGCCTGCGCGGCATCGCGACCGACTACGGCGTGAACGTCTGACCGTCGTCGCCGCCGGCGGCGTCGTCACCGGTGCCGTCCGCGCCACCTTGGTGGACGTCACCACCGTCGACGTCGTCGACGCCCGTCCGCCCCACGCGGGTTGACGTGGTTTCGGCGGTCGCCGCGAGCGCTCGGCCGGTACGGTCGAGCGCGTGGCCGCCGAAACCCCCGCCGCCGGTGAACTGGTGCTGCCACCAGGCGGCCATGCCCGGCTCGTCCATCCCCGACCAGTCCGGCGCCCCGGTGACCTGGGCCCGGCCGAGGATGCGGCCCAGCTCCACCAACTCCCGCCCGGACTCCGTCCGTTCGCGGTCGTAGGCGGCCAGCAGGGCCGACCAGGAGCCGGCCTCGCGCCCCGCCAGTTCGAAGGCGTGGGCGTCCTGCATCGCCTTGACCGCGCCGCTGGTGTTGTGCGGGCGCACCACGGTGGCGGCGTCCCCGCCGATGAGCAGCCGGCCGGCCGTGCGGCGCGGGGCCGCCAGGTCGTAGATCGGCTGCAGGAAGGTCCGTTCGCGCGGGGTCAGGGTGACCAGGCCGGCCCAGTACGGCGGCAGGAACCGCTCGGCGAGCTGCCGCAGTTCGTCCAGCTGTCCGTCGAGGAGGCTGCCCGCCGGGATGCTGGTCGGGCCGTCCAGCCGCAGCCAGGCGGGCGTGGGGGCGTAGAAGACCCAGTTCACCTGGGTGCGGCCGGGTTCGACCCCGGGGATGCGGTAGATCACCACCTGGCCGCCGGGGTAGCAGGCGGTGATGCACTGCTCCTCGGGCCAGGGCGCCGCGCCGCCGGGCAGTTCGGCGAGCAGGGCGGCGTCGTAGCTGCCGCGCCAGCACACGTACCCGGCGTACTCGGGTTCGGCCCGGGGGCAGACGGCCGCGCGGACCACCGAGCGGTAGCCGTCGGCGCCGATCACCAGGTCGTACGTCTCGCGGCCGCCACCCGCTTCGGCCCAGGCGCCGTCGGGCCCGTTGCCGACGGCCGTCACGGTGGTGCCCAGCCGGAACTCGACCTGCCGGTGCGTCCGTTCGCGCAGCGCCTGCCAGAGCACGCCCCAGTGGTGGGAGTGGAAGGGGAAGGGCTGGGCCCAGAGCAGCCGACCGCAGTCGTCCGGTCCGTCGCCCTCGCCGGCCGCGCCCCGGGCGACCCAGCGGCGGACGGTGAGGCGGTGGCGGCGGGTGTCCGCGTCGAGGTGACCGGTCCGGACCAGTTCGTCGAAGCGGTCGTTGTGGGTGCACAGCCCCACGCCGCGGTCCTCCAGCCGGCCGGGGCTGCGTTCCAGCACCACCACGCGTTCCGCGCCGAGCCGGGCGGCGGCGCCGGCGAACGCGCTTCCGGCGATGCTGCCCCCGACCACGGCCACCGAGCCACCCCGCACGGCCGCTCCTCTCCCGAGCTCGTGTCGTCCCCGCGGTGCCGCGGCGATGTCCGGGACGCCGTTGCGTCGCCCCCGCGATGTCCGGGACACGACGATACGCCGCCGACCGGGTTCCGGCGGCGTGTTCGAGCCATCCGGAGGGCCGTCCGGAGGGGTCTCCGGGCGGTCGGTCGGGCGCCTCCGGCGGTCGTTCGCAGGGTGTCCGGAGGGGTGTCCGGAGGGTCCGCCCGGAGACTCCGTCCAGCCTTATGCAACTAGTTGCATACCCCGCCGCCCGTCCCCTACCCTGCGGTAACAACGACCCCCAGCCCGCGCCCCAGGAGACGTCGATGAGCGCCCACCCCGGCAGCAGCCGCTACCCGCACCTGCTCAGCCCGCTCGACCTCGGCTTCACCACTCTGCCCAACCGCGTGATCATGGGCTCCATGCACGTCGGCCTGGAGGAGGCCCCCGGAGGCTACGAGCGGATGGCCGCCTTCTACGCCGAACGGGCCCGCGGCGGCGTCGGCCTGATCGTCACCGGCGGCATCGCCCCCAACGAGGCCGGGCGCCCCTGGGAGGGCGGCGCGATGCTGACCACCGAGGAGGAGGCCGACAAGCACCGGACCGTCACCGACGCGGTGCACGCCGCCGGCGGCAGGATCGCCCTCCAGATCCTCCACTTCGGCCGCTACGCCTACCACCCCGACCTCGTCGCCCCCAGCGCGATCCAGGCCCCGATCAGCCCCTTCACGCCCAACGCGCTCACCGCCGAGCAGGTCGAGCAGACCATCGAGGACTTCGCCCGCTGCGCCGAACTCGCCCGCCGCGCCGGGTACGACGGCGTCGAGATCATGGGCTCCGAGGGCTACCTGATCAACGAGTTCGTCGTCGCCGCGACCAACCACCGCGAGGACGAGTGGGGCGGCCCGTACGAGCGGCGGATGCGCTTCCCGGTCGAGATCGTCCGCCGGGTCCGCGAACGGGTCGGCGAGGACTTCATCATCGTCTACCGCCTCTCCATGCTCGACCTGGTGCCCGGCGGATCCACCCTGGACGAGGTCGTGCAGCTCGCCCAGGCCGTCGAGGCCGCCGGGGCGACCATCATCAACAGCGGCATCGGCTGGCACGAGGCCCGCATCCCCACCATCGCCACCTCGGTGCCGCGTGGCGCCTTCGCCTGGGTCACGAAGAAGGTGATGGGCAAGGTCGGCATCCCGCTGGTCACCACCAACCGCATCAACACCCCCGAGATCGCCGAGCGCCTGCTCGCCGAGGGCAGCGCCGACCTGGTCTCGATGGCCCGCCCGCTGCTCGCCGACGCCGACTTCGTCGCCAAGGCCCGGGACGACCGCGCCGAGGCCATCAACACCTGCATCGGCTGCAACCAGGCCTGCCTCGACCACACCTTCAACCTCCAGATCACCTCCTGCCTGGTCAACCCCCGCGCCTGCCACGAGACCGAACTCGTCCTCGGCCCCACCCGACTGCGCAAGCGCATCGGCGTCGTCGGAGCCGGCCCGGCCGGCCTCGCCTTCGCCGTCTCCGCCGCCGAGCGCGGCCACGACGTCACCCTGTACGACGCCGCCGGGACGATCGGCGGGCAGCTGAACATCGCCCGGCGCATCCCCGGCAAGGAGGAGTTCGACGAGACGCTGCGCTACTTCCGCACCCGGCTGGCCGAGTTGGCCGTCACCCTGCGGCTCGGCGCGACCGTCACCGCCGAACAGCTGGCCGAGCAGGGCCACGACGAGATCGTCCTCGCCACCGGCGTCACCCCGCGAACTCCCGCCGACATCCCCGGAATCGACCACCCCAGCGTGCTCGGCTACCTCGACGTGCTGCGCGACGGCGCGACGGTCGGCGAGCGGGTCGCCATCCTCGGCGCGGGCGGCATCGGCTTCGACGTGGCCGAGTTCCTCACCGACCCGGGCGACGCGGCCAGCCTCAACCCGCCCGCGTTCCAGGCCAAGTGGGGCATCGACCCGGACTACCGCGAGCGCGGCGGCCTGCGCGCCCCGGAGCGGCCCGAGCCCCCGCGCAGCGTCCACCTGCTCCAGCGCAAGACCGGCAAGGTCGGCGCCGGTCTCGGCAAGACCACCGGCTGGATCCACCGCACCGAACTCAAGCACCGCGGCGTGGTGATGGTCCCCGGCGTCACCTACGACCTGATCGACGACGCCGGCCTGCACCTCACCGTCGACGGCGAGCGCCAACTGCTGCCCGTGGACACCGTCGTGCTCTGCACCGGCCAGGAGCCGCGCCGCGACCTGTACGAGGCGCTGCGCGAGCGCGGCCTGCCGGCGCACCTGATCGGCGGCGCCGACGTGGCCGCCGAACTGGACGCCAAGCGGGCCATCAAGCAGGGCACCGAACTGGCCGCCACCCTCTGACCCGGCCCGCACCCCGGCCGGCACGCCCCTGCACGCACTTCCGTACCCTCCGTGACCTCCGTGACCTCCGTGTCCGCCCGGGGCCGAGCCGGGCCCGCCGCCCGCGATCGGCCCCGTACGATCGACCCCATGTCGCTGCCGCACGCCATCCTCACCGCCCTGCTGGAGAAACCGTCCTCGGGGCTGGAGCTGACCAGGCGGTTCGACAAGTCGATCGGCTTCTTCTGGCCCGCCACCCACCAGCAGATCTACCGCGAACTGGGCCGGCTGGAGGCCTCCGGGCACATCCGGGCCCTCCAGCCGGAAGGGCCGGTGCGCGGACAGAAGAAGGAGTACGAGGTCCTGCCCGAGGGCCGCGCCGAACTCGCCCGCTGGACCGCCGAGGGCGCCGCGCCCCGCGCCGTCCGGGAGCCCCTGCTGCTGCGACTGCGGGCGGCCGCGGTGGTCGGCACGGACGGGCTGACGGCCGAGCTGGGGCGCCATCTCACCCTGCACCGCGAGCAGTTGGCCGACTACCGGGAAATCGAGCGGCGCGACTTCCCGGCCGAGCGGACGGACCCCGGGAACCGGCTCCAGCACGCGGTGCTGCGGGCCGGCATCGGACTGGAGACCTTCTGGGTGCAGTGGCTCGCCGAGACCCTCGAAGCCCTGGAGACCCTCGACGCCCTTCCGCCCGCCCCCTCCGCTCCGTCCGCCCACCCCGCTCCCTCGCCCCCCTCCGCTCCGTCCGCCGGCCCCGCGAACGGGTCCTGACCAGCGGATATCCCCGCCCGCGCGCCCCGTCCGGCCCCCGGTGGGACACTGGTGGCTGTCCCTGCCCGAACCCTCGACCGGGGGCCCGTATGACTTGTCCCAGGCCCATCCACGCCCTCGCCGCCGCGGCCGCAGCCGTGGCGGTCGCCCTGGGCCCGGCCACCCTGCCGGCATCGGCCGCACCCGCCCAGGACGCCCAGCAACTGCCCTCCGCCGACCAGCTGAAGTCGGCCCTGCTGACCGCCGCCGACCTCGGCCCCGGCTACACCGAGATCCCGGTGACGCAGAGCCCCAGCCCCGGCGCGAACCCGACCCCGGTGACGGGCTGCGCCGCGCTCAGCGCCCTGATCAACATGCGCGCCACCCAGACCGGCACCGACGTCCCGCACGCCGCGGTCGAACTCGACGGCCCGGACGGCAATCCGATGACCACCCAGGTCCTCGCCGCCGAGGCGCCCGACCGGCTCACCGCCGACTTCAACACCGCCGCCGACGCCCTGAAGACCTGCCACAGCATCACCTTCAACGGCGGCACCGACGACGAGGTCACCTTCACCGTCACCCCGGTCACCCTCGGCGACCGCAAGGACGCCCCCGCCGTCCACCTCGACGGCACCCTGGCCGGCGTCCAACTCAACGGCTACGTCGGCATCGAGCGCTTCGGAACGGTCGCCATGGCCTTCGGCTTCTTCGAACGCCAGGCCACCTCCGAGCAGGCCGCCTCCATGCAGTACCGCACCGCCGTCGCCAAGGTCGAACGCACCCTCGGCTCCCAGGCCGGCAACACCACCACCCCCACCGCCGCCCCCACCGAGGGCCAGCGCGTCTGACCCGCCCCCGCACACTGCGCACAACACCGCGGCCCCTTCCCGAACGTCCTGTACGTTCGGCGAGGGGCCGCCGTGGTCCACCGCCCAAGGAGGCGGCGGCTGCACGCGCCGGAGGCTCTGGTGGTCGAGGAGCCACGGAGAAGGGGGAAAAGACATGAGGTGCTTTCCGGTGAAACTCCGTACCGTTCTCGCAGGCCTGCTGTTCGGCGTCTGTGCCTGCACCGGGGTGCCCGGTGGACACGGTGCCGTGTCGGATGCGGTGGTTGCCTCCGGTGCAGCCGCGGCCGGGCCGTCCGCTGCTGCCGGCGGAGGCTCTCCGGAGCTGACGGTTCCGGAGGACTCCAGGCGGCAGATCCTGCGGCTGGCCGAGGAGAACGGGAACGCCCCGGCCGGTGGCGCGTTCACGGTCGTGCGGTACGACAGCGGCTACGGCCCGGAGTTGATCTGGCAGGCCGAGACTACCGGCGCCATCTGCTCGGCGTCGCCGAGGGTGGTTTCGCGTGGATGCGTTCCGCTCGCGGACATCGCTGCCAGGCCGCTTCCCGGAGTCGGAATCTTCATCGGTGCCAGCATGTACAACGGCCAGTGGTCGGTCATGCTGATGTCCAGTGGGGAGACGATCGATCAGATCTCCTGCCAAGGACGGAGCTTTCCGGCGCGGAAGGGGTACTCGATCACCGTCGACGGGGTACTCCGCACCGTCTACACGGTGTCGGTACCGCGAAGCCTCCAGGGCGAGTACCGGGTGGCAGTCCAGCGCGACGGCGCGGTTGCCGAGGATCGTGTGACGCTCGACATGGGGAACGTCGGCGACCGCGTGCAGTGCTGACCGGTCGGACCGTCCGCGGGACCCCGCTTCCTATGATGGGGCGGGGTTCACCGGGAACCGTGGTCCTTGGGGGGAACGGGGTGATCGGGTGATGACGGCTCTGGAGCCCGGACGGGAGCGAGCCCGCGGCGGGTTGTGCGTCCTGCCTGACTCCCTGCCGGGCATCTTGCCGCTGGCGACTGCGTGCACAGTGGGGAAGGCGCCTGACCCGGCTGTCATCGGGACCTGGTTTGAGGGAGGGGGGCGGAAGACATGGCTGCCGGAAAGTGGTTTCCGAGGTCGCGGGAGGGGGTGGTTCTGGTGGTGGGGCTCGTGCTGATCGCCGGAGCCACCGGCTATCTGAAGCTCAGGCCGGGTGGGCCGGAAGCCAAGGACTACGTGGGCCGCTGGGTCGCGCGCGACGAGGTGATCGAGCTGCGGGAGGGCGGGGCGCTCGGGGAGGTGCGGCTCGACGGCTACTTCTGTTTGAAGGAGCCCGTGGCGGGCGCCGAACCGCTCGGCGAGTACCAGGGAACCTGGAAGATCGGGAGCGTCGATGATGCCGGGACGGGGGTTTTCGTGACCCTGCGGAGCTATGACAGAGGGCGGGACTGCCAGATCTACCTGCAGGAAGAACACAACGGGCAGGTGGCTGCTCTGGCCGCACAGTCGCGGGGGAGTGAACAGCGATCGTTCTCAAGGGTGTAGTGCGTCGGGGCGGGAGCGGCCTGGCCGTCGCCGTGGCGTCGGTGTTGCCGTTGGCGGTGGGGTGTTCGGCCGGGCCCGACGAGAAGCCGCCGGTGGTCGGGACCTGGAAGTCGGGCATCGGGTCGATCCAGTTCCTGGAGGGCGGCAAGCTCGGGGAGGTGAGCCTGCTGCCTGCCGCATGCCGTGGGGAGAAGTCGTCCACGCCGGTGCAGTTCACCGGCACGTGGAAGCATGGCAAGTTGGAGGACGCCGGGACCGGAGCGTGGGCCACGTTGACGTCCGTCGCCGGCTATCCGACGTGCGAGAGGTACTTCCAGTACTTCACGTACGAGGGGCAGGAGCGGCTGCAGCTGACCGGGGTCTCGATCGCCGATGAGGCCTTCGTCCGGCAGTAGTCCACCAGCCGTCAGGGTGCAGTAGGACAAGCTCAGGGAGCGCTCCATCCGGCGAACGGATGGGGCGCTCCCGGTGCTTGCCCGTTGGCAGGGTGCTGTTGGGGGGCCGGGGAAAAGGAGAGGTGCTCCGAGTGGTTGCAGGTGGAGGCGGGGACCTCACCGGGGAGCCGTTCCTCCGGCGAGAGGGACATGCGATCGGCACCGTGGTGGAATGATCGGGTTCGTGGACCGCCCTCGTGTGAAGCAGCGCTCAAGGCCCCTGGCCGCGCTGGTCGTTCCGGCCCTGGCACTGATCACCGGCCTGCCGCTGGTGGCGTCCTGTACGGCGGCGGAGCCCCCGACGCCGACGCCGACGGTGCGGACGGACCTCGACCCGCTGAAGCGTCGCTTTCCGCAGTTGGGTTCGCTGTCCGGGGCCACGTGGGTCAGCCGGGTGTTGACCCAGAACTCCGTGGATTGGGTTCCCGGACCGACCGACGTGAGCCTGGACGGGGTGGCGCAGGTCGAGCCGGCGACGCTGGCGGCGATCACGTCGAGCGGAACGTGGGAGGAGACCGTCATCGAGTGCGGGGTCCCGGAGGAGATCGCCACTGAGGTGGGTGGCGCGACCGGATGGCTCCACAGCACGGCCTTCGACGAGTCGATCACCCGGACCCAGTATTCGGGGAGCTTCTACTTCGACAAGCAGACCGGCCGGGTCTACTTCTGCACGGTCAACCCGAAGGTGCGGACCGAGGGTTGAGCGGTCGCCCGGTCACGGCCGGGCGGCTGTGCCGAAGGGGTTGTCGATCACGTAGTGCCAGTGGCCGGCCGGGTCGCGGCGGGCGACGTCGGTGGCGGTGCCGGTGAGGTGGATGTCGGTGCCGTCGGGGGTGGTGCCGGTGATCTCCCAGTCGACGATGAGCAGGGCGATGTCGTCGGCGACGTAGGTGTGCCGGGGGCGGACGGTGATGGGCAGGCCGAGAGCGAGGAACTCGGCGTTGGCGCGGTGGAGTTCGTGGCCCGTGGTGGTGGCGCCGGGGGTGGGGACGAAGACCGCGCCGGGCTCGTAGACCCGGGCGAGCAGTTCCGGGCGGCCGGAGTTGAAGGCGGCGGCGAAGACGGCCGGGTGTTGTGCCGGGTCGGTGCTCGGGGGGAGGGTGGTGGGGTGAGTCATGCGAGCAGTGAAGACCGGCCCGGCGTGGGTCACCAAACGGGAAGTGACGGGTGGGGTGAGCGGGGCTGGGACGAGGAGCTGGTGCCGGACGGGCGCGGCCGCACCGCCCGCCCGGAGCCGGACTGCCCGGTGGAGGTGGCGCTCGCGGCGGTGGCCGGCCGGTGGACGACGCTGGTGCTGCGCGAGTTGATGCACGGCCCCGCCTCGTACGGGGAGCTGCGGGAGCGGCTGCCGGAGATCAGCTCGAAGGTGCTCGCGGAGCGCCTGCAGGCCCTGGGTGAGCGGGAATTGGTGGTGCGGGAGCGGCGGCGCGGGTTCCCGGTGCGGACCTCGTACCGGTTGACGCCGGCCGGGGAGGCGCTGCGGCCGCTGCTGGTGGAGCTGTACCGGACGGGTGTGGCGTTGGCGGGGCGCGGCTAGGGTCGGGCGGCCGCACCCCCGTGACGGCCGCCCGCCGCCGTGCCGGGCTTACGGCGCCCGCGGCCGTACGAGGTCCTACGGGTGGTGGACGACCTCGGGGAAGGCCTTCGACGGGCCGTCGAGCAGCTTGCCGCAGTGGCGGCCCCGCAGGTGGAGGTCGAAGAAGGCGCGCGGGTAGGCCTGCTGGATGAGGACGCCGCGGTCGGGGTCGAGGGTGCCGACCTGGGACTGGATCTGCTCCTCGGTCAGGCCGATCAGCCGGCCCGCCTGCGGGATCAGCGTCATGTTGTCGCCGTACGAGTTGTGCACGGCGCCGGTGGCCTGGACGTCGAGGCGCCAGCCGCGCAGGTGGCCCCAGAAGGTCGCGATGTAGGGGCTGGTCGCCCGGGTGTAGTTGGCGGTCATCATCATGAACGGACGGTCGATGTCGGTGGTGATGGCGGGGTTCGACTCCATTCGCCCGTCCAGGGTCAGCCCGGCGCGGATGCGCTGGTCGGCGACCATGGCGAGGCCGACGGCGGTGCCGCCCTTGGACCAGCCGAAGGCGCCGATGTTCCGGGCGTCGAGGCCGCCGAGCAGGCCGTTCGGCAGGGTGCGGCCGTCGACGTCGGGGTTGCGGCCGTTGGCGAGGTCGACGACGCGGTCGAGCAGGAAGAGCAGGTCGGCGGCGTAGTCCCTCGGGTACAGGCCCGGGGCGACGCCGTCCCGGGTGACGACGGTCCCGTCCGGGAATTCGGTGATGCCGTCGTGGGTGTGGTCGACGGTGACGACGGCGAAGCCGTGGCTGGCCAACTCCTGGACCACGATGGTGTGGTCGCCGCGGTGGCCGCCCGCGCCGTGCGAGTAGAGGATGACCGGCAGCGGCCGGCCGGCCCGGTGGACGGGTGCGCCCTGGTGGCCGGCGGTGATCGGGGCGAGCGAGACCGGGAGGGGGAAGCCGACGTCGTCGAGAAAGGCCTTGAGCGCGCCCTCGGTCATCCAGGGGGCGAGCGGGTAGGCGGCGGCGTCCGCGGTCCGGGCGGGGTACCAGACGGTGGCCATCAGCTCGCGGAACTTGCCGGGCCGGGCGTTCGGGTCCAGCCGGGACTCGTCGCGCAGGTGCAGCGGCACCATGCCGACCGGGAAGGGGCCGGTGGGCGCGGGCAGGGTGAGGCGGGAGGGGGAGGTGGCGCCGGAGGAGGGGGCGGGAGAGGAGGCCGGGGCGGCAGCGGGAGCGGCCGAGGCGGTGCGGGCGAGGCCCAGCGGCGCGACGGCGCCGAGGGCGAGCGCGGTGCCCAGCATGCGGCGGCGGGTCGGTCCGGTACGGCGTGCGGTCGGCGTGGTGTCCAGCGGCGTGGTGTCCATGCGTGGAACGCTGTCACGCGGGCCGGGTGGGCAACATCAGCCCGTCGATTGATCCTTCGTCACGTCGTATTGGCCCACGGGTTTACATCCCTGGGCTGATGCGGACGGCACCGACGGGCGCCAACGGGCGCCAACGGGCGCCAACGGGCGCCAACGAGCAGCAGCCGGCACCGGCAGGCGGTAGCGGCAGACGGCAACGCGGCGCCGCCGGGGCGACGCCGCGTTGCCGGCCATGACCACGGGTCGGGCGTTCCCGGCCCGCTTCGTACCGGATCCCGTGTGACTGCTCCCTGTTCCACCGGTCCGCGTGCGTCGGTGGAGGCGGAGCGGTCGCGGTGCGGAGAACGCGTCACATCGGGGCGCGGGTGGAACACGAATTCGTCAACTACCGCTTGTTCAGATGAAGTTCTTGTCGATCAGCATCTGCAGGACGTTGACGTGGAAGTCCGGGAAATCCATCGGCACGATGCCGAACCGGGCGCGCTGCTGGGTGCGGGCGTTCAGATACGGGTAGACCGTGCGGTCCATCAGGGCCTGCGAGCTGGTTTTCGGCCAGTAACCACCGGCGTAGGAGAGGAAGTTGACGAACATCTTCGAGTGGCCCGGGTTGAGGAAGGCCTTGTCGAACTGGGCGACGATGCGCCCGCCCTTCGTCCCCAGCGGGTCGAGGCCGCCGGTCTGCCAGAGGTCCTGGGTGTCGAACCAGCCGTTCTCGCCGCTGGACCAGTCGATCAGGCCCCACGGGTTGGCGAAGTCGGCGATCAGGACGACCTTCCCGCGGGCGGTGGCGAGCGTCGGCCACCCGTAGAAGTGGAACAGGCCGCGGTAGCCCAGGTCGTCGAAGTAGTGGTTGACCCGCCGCATGAACTCGGTGTCGTCGAGCGACTGGCCGCCGGCGCGCTCGTTGCGCAGGCGCATCAGGACGGTCTCGCCGGGGTGCGACTGGAGAAAGGTTCGGCACCGGTCGAGCACGTCCTGGAGCCGGATGTGCTGGTAGGCGTCGGAGTGGTAGATCCCGAGCTCGTCGGGCGCGCCCTGGAGGCCGTTGCAGCGGATGTCGAGGAAGCGGACCCCCTCGGCCAACTGCTGGGGGATTCCCCAGTTCTGGGTGTGCGACCACTCGGTGCCGTAGGCGGGGTTCTCGCAGCAGGAGTCGTGGGTGCCGGGGATGGTGAGGTCGAGCAGTGAGAGGTCGCCGCTCAGGCGGCTCATCCAGCTGTCCGTCGGCAGGCCGCGCGGGGTGGTGGCGCCGGCGGCCGCCCACGCGGCGCCCGGCTGGGCGATGCCCGTGACGGTGGCGGCGCCCAATCCCGCGCCCCACTTGAGTAGTTCACGACGTGCGATGCCCATGGTGCGGCTCCTTGGGGGTCCGGTCGCTGCGGTGCGCTGCGGTGTGGCGCAGTGCGGTCGGTGGTGCGGTGCGGTCGGTCGTGCGAGGGGCGTTGTCATCCTGGAGTACGCGGGCACGGCTTTGACAGGTCCGTGACGCCGAAATTCGGGGCTGTGTGTCGTCGGGCCCACGTGCTTTCGGGTCCACGCGTGTTCGTGCCCGGGAACCGCGCGGGGCTCCGGAGGCGTGTGCGTCCGGGAACGTGGGCGTGGGCGAGGGGGACCGGCGGGGATGACGGCATCGGTGGAGCGCAACAGGTCGCACGGCTGCGGGTGGTACGCCGCCGGACCGCTGCTCGCGGCGGCGGTCACCGTCCTGGGGGCGCTGCTGGTCGCGCGCAGGTGGGCGGACTGCCCGCGGGGGATGGACGTGCCGACCCGGGTGTCGATGGCGCTGAGCCTGCCGGTCGGCTGGATCGGAATGACCGTGCTGCTGGTCCTCCTGCAGGCCGTCCTGGTGGCCGTGCTGCCCGAGGGCACCGAGCCGGAGGTGAAGTGGGTCGTGCTGGTGGTGGCGGCCGTGCTGCTGTTCCTGCTGTACGTCTTCGGGATGGGCTCCCCGGACACGGGGCCTGGCGGCTCCTGCTACCGCGGCTAGCGGACCGGCCCCGGCCCGGGGGCCCGCGCCACCGGGACCCCTCGGCGGGGTGAAGATCGAAATGCGCGGACGGCCGCCGCCCGCCACGGTGGGACCGTGGCTGCGATCGTCGTCCTCTTCGAACTGGCCCCGGACCAGGCCCTCGGACCCGAGGGCGTCGGCCCGGGCGTGGTCGCGGTGCACGCCGCCGGCCAGGATCCGGACGTCCCGGAGGACCCGCAGGCGCGCACTCTCTGCGGGCTGGACACCGCCCCGATGGAGCACGCCCACTACCGTCCCGCCCGGCCGGGTGAGCCGTGGTACCCGCCCGAGCTGGAGCAGCAGCGGTGCCGGCTCTGCGAGGCGGCGCTGCACCGGCTCTGAGCGAAGGGCCGGGGGCATCGGAGCGCCGCAGTGCCGGACGGCCGGAGCGCCGGAGCGCCGGGGCACCGGAGTACCGGAGTACCGGAGTCAGAGCCACCAGCGGACGAAGGTGACGGCGCCGAGCACCGCGAAGCCCAGGAGCACCAGCCCGGTGAGGACGAGACCGGTCCGGGTCGAGGTGCGCCCAGCGGCCCGCCTCGGCCGGCTCGCCGTACAGGTGGTAGACCTCGGCCAGCCGCCGCCTCACCGTGAGCTCCGCCGGGTACGAGGCCGCCAGGCCGCGCTGGCGCAGCCGGGTGACGGGTATGCGGCCGGCGTGAAGGTCCGCGTCGACCTTCGCCAGGGTGGTCTCAACCCCGGCGGCCGGTCGGCGCCACCGGTGGGCGCCGCCGGTCAGCGTGGCCGGTGGGCGACCGCGGCGAACATCGCCACCGACAGGTGGAACGTCCCGTGTTCGGCGGCCGCGTCGAGGTCGGTGTAGAGCCGGTCGCGCTGCTCCTCGGTGATCAGGCCCCGGCCGACGGCCGCCGCGCCGATCCCGCGGACGATCGGCCGGGTGACCGTGCGGGAGTCGTGCAGCAGGACGTCGGCGCCGAGGTGGTCGACGGCCAGTCCGGCCTCGACCAGCAGGCCCGCGAGGCGGCGCCCGGCGTCCGGGGTGGCGGCGGTGCCCTCGGCGACGGCCGCCAGGGCGGGGCGGATCTCCGGGGCGGCCGGATGGAGCACGAAGGTGGCCCAGTCGGTGTCCAGCAGCGCGATCCGGCCGCCCGGACGCAGCACCCGGGCCATCTCGGCGACGGCCTTCGCCGGATCGGGGAGGTGCTGGAGGACGCGCTCGCACCAGACCACGTCCAAGTCCCCGTCGGGCAGCGGCAGGTCGAGCGCGTCGCCGTCCAGGAAGCGGGCCGCGCTGCCGGCCTCGGCGGCGCGCTGCTCGGCGACGGCCCGGAGCCCGGGGTTGGGTTCGAGGCCGATCGCGGTGCCGGTGGCGCGGTCCGTCGCCCCGGCCCCCGGGGCGGCCGCGGCCGCGAGCACCTGGGTCTCCGACCCGGTGCCGGCGCCGACGTCCAGCGCGCGCTCCCCGGGGCGTACGGCGAGCTGTGCGTGCGCCCACGCGCGCAGCCGCCGCACCCCGGGGTTGGCCGCCTGGGCGTCCAGTACGGCGATGAGCCGGTCGGTGACGGCCGGGTCGGTGTTGGCGGCGTTGAAGGACGAGGTGGGGTGCGGGTCGCTCATGGCCGCCACCCTAAAGGAATGTGACGATCCATCAGTGATCACCCCACTGTGATCTCGCGGATCAGTGCAAGGTGTTCACGGCGGCCCGGACGGTCTCCTCGAAGGCGGGGACGGTCTCCTCGAAGGCGGGACGTCGGGCCGGGTCCGGTTGCTCTCCCACTCGACGATGGCGACGGTGCTGCCGTCCTGTCCCACGCCGAATGGAGAGTCGCGGTAGCCCGGGGCGCGGGCCGTCAGAGCTCCGGGAGCGCCTCCCCGGTCTGCGGCTCGCGGCCCTCGGCGAGCCAGAACAGGTAGCCGCGCAGGTAGGCCTCCAGCCCGTCGTCCAGGTAGGCGGCGTACTGCCGCAGGGCCTCCGGCTCGTTCCGGCCGTCGTCGCCCAGTTCCAGCTCGCCCGTGATCCAGGCCCGCACCTCGTCCCGGCGCGACCACCAGTCGCGCACCGCCTGCGGGGTCCAGTGCCGGTCGCCGTCCCAGGCGTAGCCGCCCAGCGGCTCGCCGTGGGCGATCTCCACCAGGGCGGCCACCTCGCGGGGGTTGGCGGGCTGGCGGTGGACGAACTCGCAGTGCTCGTCGCCCGAGAGCACGTGCTCGGGGAGGTAGTACGGGCCGTTCAGCCCGCTGTCGGTCTCGCCGGCGTAGAACGGGCCCGGCACGTTCAGCCGGCTGCGCTGCCCCCAGCGGCCGTCGCCCACGGAACCGGTCATCTCCCGCGCGGCCGGCAGCGGGTCCCAGTAGGCCCGCTCCTGCCACGGCCCTTCCACGGGGTGGCGGAGCAGCCGCCCGCGCATCCGTGCGGCGGCCTGCCGCAACTCCGCCTCGTGCGAGAACGGTACGGCCCGTCGGCTGCCCCGCGCCCGGTCCAGGAGCCGGGCCCATCGGCCGACCAGCCCGCCCACCTGCGTCTTTCCCATGCGGCTCACCCTAGACGGGTAGATCCGAAGGTCCGACCCCCCAAAGGGTCGAGGTGTCCAGGATCAGCTTGTGACGACCGGGCTGAACACCCTCGACGCGTCTGTCCGGCGGTGGCACGGGCCCCGCTGGACGGACACGGTGCGGATCACCGGGGCATGCCTCCGTGCGGGCTGTTGGCCACCGGCGGCAGAGACCCTTCGGCGAGGTGGAAGTGCCCGGGGGAGTGGTCGATGTGAAGGTGGCCGCCGTCGTCGGCGGAAGCCGTGCCGCGGGGCGTCGCGGACGTACTGGCGGAAGTCCGACGCGCGGAAGCCCCGGGTCGAAGGACGTGGACCCGGGAGGCGGGGGGGGGGGGCGGAATGGGGGACCGCCCCCCCCCT
>NZ_JBHVJT010000083.1:23405-34693 GCF_042798815.1 Kitasatospora sp. NPDC057738
TTGTGATGGGGGGGGGGGGGGGGGGGGGGGAGGAGTTGGGAGGGGGGGAGACCGGGGGGGGGGGGGGGGAGTTCGCCCGGCCCCCCCCCCCACTCCGGGCGGTTCAGCGGGACGCCTCGCCGGTGCCCGTGCAGCAGGCCTCCGGTGCGCCGGCGGCGCTCTTGCCGAGGCTGTCGGCGTCGGCCTTGACGACGTAGACCTCCCAGGGCTCCTTGCCGGGGGCGGTCACCCAGACCTTGTCCTGGACGGCGTAGCAGCAGGAGGTGTCGTTCTCCTCGAAGGTGGCGAGGCCGGCCTCGCGCAGGCGGGTGGTGGCGGCGGTGACCTGCTCGGTGGAGGCGACCTCGACGCCGAGGTGGTCGAGGCGGGTGTCCTCGCCGGGCTCGCCCTCGATGAGGACGAGCTTCAGCGGGGGCTCGGTGACGGCGAAGTTGGCGTAGCCGGGGCGGCGCTTGGCGGGCTCGGTGCCGAAGAGCTTGGAGTAGAAGGCGATGGAGCCTTCGAGGTCGGCGACGCGCAGGGCGAGCTGGACACGGGACACGGTGGCCTCCAACGGGCTGGAAGGGCTGGAAGGGCTGGAAGGGCTCGAAGGGCTCGAAGGGAGCAAAGGGCTGGAAGGGAGCAAAGGACCGAACGAGTCTGTATCGATATCTGTCGATTCAACCTTGCACTCTGGATCGATATTCGTCAACATAGAAGCATGTCGAAACAGGAACTCCCGCTGCTCGATCGGGACGACGCCGCGGACGGCTGCTGCCCCCGGCTGCTGAGCGCCCCGCTGGACGCTGACCAGGCCGCCGAACTGGCGCCGCTCTTCAAGGCCTTGGGCGATCCGGTGCGGCTGCGGCTGCTGTCGATGATCGCCTCCGGCGCCGGAGGCGAGGTGTGCGTCTGCGACCTGACGCCGGCCTTCGACCTGTCCCAGCCGACGATCTCCCACCACCTGAAGCTGCTGCGGCAGGCCGGGCTGATCGACTCCGAGCGCCGCGGCACCTGGGTGTACTACCGGCTGGTCCCCGAGACGACCGACCGCCTCGCGGGCATCCTCACCCGCCGGGCGTCCCTCGGCGCCGCCGAGTGAGCGCCGAAGCGGGGGCGCCCGCCCCGGTGGCCGGCCGGCTGTCGTTCACCGACCGCTACCTCGCGCTGTGGATCCTCGCCGCGATGGTCCTCGGCATCGGCCTGGGCCGGCTCGTCCCCGGTCTGGGCGACGCGCTCGCGAAGGTGACCGTCACCGGCGTCTCCCTGCCGATCGCGCTCGGCCTGCTGGTGATGATGTACCCGGTGCTCGCCAAGGTCCGCTACGACCGCCTGGACACCGTCACCCGCGACCGCCGCCTGCTGCTCCCCTCCCTGCTGCTGAACTGGCTCGTCGGGCCCGCCCTGATGTTCGCCCTCGCCTGGCTCCTGCTGCCCGACCTGCCGGAGTACCGCACCGGGCTGATCGTCGTCGGCCTCGCCCGCTGCATCGCCATGGTGATCATCTGGAACGACCTGGCCGGCGGCGACCGGGAGGCCGCCGCCGTCCTCGTCGCCCTGAACTCGCTCTTCCAGGTGGTCGCCTTCGGCGCGCTGGGCTGGTTCTACCTGTCCGTGCTGCCCGGGTGGCTCGGCCTGGAGCGGACCGCGCTCGACGTCCCGGTGTGGGAGATCGCCCGCAGCGTGCTGATCTTCCTCGGCATCCCGCTCGCCGCCGGCTACCTCACCCGCCGCCTGGGCGAGAAGGCCCGCGGCCGTGCCTGGTACGAGACGGCGCTGCTGCCGCGCATCGGCCCGTTCGCGCTGTACGGGCTGCTGTTCACGATCGTCGTCCTGTTCGCGCTCCAGGGCCGCGCCATCACCGCGCAGCCCCTGGACGTCGCCCGGATCGCGCTGCCGCTGCTGGTCTACTTCGCCGTCATGTGGGCCGGTTCCCTGGCGCTGGGCCGCGCGGTGGGACTGGACCACCCGCGCGCCACCACCCTCGCGTTCACCGCGGCGGGCAACAACTTCGAACTGGCCATCGCCGTCGCCATCGCCACCTTCGGCGCCGCGAGCGGCCAGGCCCTCGCCGGAGTGGTCGGCCCGCTGATCGAGGTGCCCGTCCTGATCGGCCTCGTCCACGTGGCCCTCGCCGCCCGCCGGTACTTCCCCCGGCCCGCCACCGCCACCCCCACCACCTCCACCACCGCCCCCGAACCCGAAGGTTCCGCCCGTGTCTGAGTCCAAGCCGTCCGTGCTGTTCGTCTGCGTGCACAACGCCGGCCGCTCCCAGATGGCCGCCGCCTTCCTCACCCGGCTCGGCGGGGACCGGGTCGAGGTCCGGTCGGCCGGGTCGGCGCCCGCCGAATCCGTCAACCCGGCCGTGGTCCGGGCGATGGCCGAGGTGGGGATCGACCTCTCCGCCGGGACGCCCAAGGTGCTCACCGTCGAGGCGGTCCGGGCCTCGGACGTGGTGATCACGATGGGCTGTGGCGACGCCTGCCCGTACTTCCCCGGAAAGCGCTACCTGGACTGGCAGTTGGCGGACCCGGCGGGCCAGGGCGTCGACGCCGTCCGCCCGATCCGCGACGCGATCGAGCAGCGTGTCCGCGCCCTGATGGCGGAACTCGGCATCGAGGCCGCCGTGTGAGCGGGGTGGTGAACGTCGCCGCGATGACCCCGGCGCACGCCGCGCAGGTCCTGGAGATCTACCGGTCGGGCATCGACGGCGGCGACGCCACCTTCGAGACCGGCGTGCCGAGTTGGGAGGCGTTCGACGCGGCTCGCATGGCCGAGCACCGCCTCGTCGCCCTCGACGGGTTCGACAGGTTCGACAGGTTCGACGGGTTCGACCGGGTGCTCGGCTGGGCCGCGGTGGCGCGGGTGTCGGAGCGGAGCGCGTACGCGGGGGTGGTCGAGCACTCCGTCTACGTCCATCCCGACGCGCGGGGGCGGGGCGTCGGCGCCGCCCTCCTGGAGGCGCTGATCGCCTCCACCGAGCGGGCCGGGATCTGGACGATCCAGTCCGGGATCTTCCCGGAGAACACGGCCGGTCTCGCCCTGCACGCCAGGGCCGGGTTCAGGGTGATCGGGACGCGCGAGCGGATCGGCCGGCACCACGGGCGTTGGCGCGACGTGGTCCTCCTGGAGCGCCGCAGCCCGGCGGTCGGCTGACCGGACCGCTGACCGAACGGCCCGCCGGACCGCTTGCCGAACGGCCCGCCGGACCGCTTGCCGGACCACCCCCGAACCGCCTCTGACCAGCCCGTTAGGCTCGCACCATGACTGCCGACGACCACCACACGTGCGCGTGCTGCGCGGAACGCCACGACGGCCCGCCGCTGTCCTACGGGGCTCCGGCGCCGGTGGGCTGGAAGCCGCGGTACTCCCGGCGCCGGGACAGCGAGCTGACCGCCGACCAGTGCGTGGTCAAGGGCCGGCACTTCTACGTCCACGGCCTGATCGAGATACCGGTGCGTGACAGCGGCGACACGTTCTCGTGGGGCGTGTGGGTCTCCTTGAGCGAGCAGAACTTCGCCCGGACGCACGACCTGTGGGACGACCCGGCACGGGAGCAGGAGCCCCCGTACTTCGGCTGGCTCTCCTCCGAGCTGCCCGTCTATCCGGACTCGACCCTCCTGCTCAAGACCCACGTCCACACCCGCGCGGTCGGCCGGCGTCCGCTGATCGAACTGGAACCGACCGATCATCCCCTCGCGGTCGAGCAGCGCGAAGGGATCACCACCGGCCGCGTGCGGGAATTCGCGGACCTGCTCCTTCGGGGCTGACGGCCTCCGGCTCGCCGACCGTCCCCGGGCCGCTGCTTCCCGCCGACGGTACGCAACAGCCGGCCACGGTGCGCAGTGCGCAGCGCGCGGTTCGCGGTGCGCGGTGCATGCCGCGCGGTGCCGTGGCCGGCCGGTGCGCGCACGGCCGGTCGAGGTGTGTCAGACGCCGACCGCGGTGCCGGCGTGGGCGGAGGCCGCCTGGTACTCGTCGTCGCCCTCGAACCGGGCTTCGCAGCCGGTGGCGAGGGTGCTGGCGACGATGACCGGGTCGAGGATCTTGGATCCGGAGTTCAGCTTGGCGATCCCGCTCTGGTCGGTGGTCGCGGAGCCGACCCGCTGGCCGCTCGCCGTGCTGTAGAAGGTGATCTCCCGCCCCACGATCGGCTTGCCGTCCGTGTCGGTCAGCGTGGCCTCGAAGTCGCCGCTGATCGGGGCGTGGGCGACCACGTGGCCGCTGACCGTACGTGCTGTGAGCTGGACTGGCTTCTTCTCGGAAGTCATGGTGTAACCTCCCGGATGCTCTGGGCTACTACCTCCACCGTAGGCACGTCCGTGACGGCTTGCACGCGGGCCGTGACGCCGCCCGGGCCGCACGGGCAGCCCGGGCCGCACGGGCGGGAGACCGGGACAACCCGGTGGAGTTCGGGGCGGGGATCGGGGAGACTCGCGCGCATGGTTTCGGTACTGCAGAACGTGGCGATCGACTGCGCGGACGCCTATGGGCTGGCGCGCTTCTGGAGCGGTGTGACCGGCAGGCCGCTGGACCCCGACTGCCGGCCGGGGGACCACGAGACCCAGGTGCTGCTGGCGGAGGGCCCGGTCCTGTACTTCAACCAGGTGCCCGAGGCGAAGACGGTCAAGAACCGGGTCCACCTGTGCCTGCGGCCCGAGACCTCGCGCGACCAGGAGGTGGAGCGGCTGCTCGGCCTCGGCGCCGCCCTCGTCGGCGACCACCGGAACCCCGACGGTTCGGGTTGGGCGGTCCTCGCCGATCCCGAGGGCAACGAGTTCTGCGTGCTGCGCAGCGACTCCGACCGGGCGGCCGCGCACCCCTGAGGGTGCCGGGGCGGGCCACGCGCGCACGGAGCCGGGGCGGTGCGGACGGCGGGACGGATGGTGGTGCGGACGGCGGTGCGGACGGCGGGACGGACGGCGGCGCGCACGCGGAGCCTCCTCGACGGCCCACCGCCCCTCCGGCGATGGGCCGTTGGCGGGCCGTCGAGCGCTACAGGCGGAGCAGGACCACGCCCGTGACGGTCGTCGCCGCGGCGACGACCAGGACCGTCACCGCGCAGCCGACGTTCCCCGCCACGGACCGGCGGGTGGCCGCGAGGTCCGGCGTGAAGTCGGCCGGGTCGGCGGGGGAGTAGTGGATCGTGAGGTCCCCGCCGACCGGGACGGCGGAGTCCGGCAGGCCCGAGGGGTAGTAGGCGGTGACGGCCGTCCCTTCCTCGGTGGTGAAGGCGACGACCGGCGTCCGGCTGCTCTGGGTGCCGCCCTCCCCGTCGCTCTCGACGTTCCTGAGGACGGCGACGACCCGCCCAGGGACGGGCAGCATGGCGGACAACTCGGCGAGCCGCTTCTTCGTCGTCTGCTTCTCCCCGGGCAGGTAGAACGCGCCGAGGACGGTGGCCGGACCGCAGGTCGCGACCAGGGCCCACGGCCAGCCCCGGTCGATCGAGAGGACGACCACCAGCCCGACGTAGATCAGGAACACCGCGGTGTGGGGCCAGGCGAGCCCCCGCCGCCCCGCCTGGAGGTCGCTGACGAACCGGAAGGCGTGCGGCCTCCCGCGCGGGTAGCGGATCCCGACCTCCCGGCCCACCCAGGCCGTGCTGATCCGGTCGCCGGTCCCGCTGTCGTTGGTGACGACGAACTCCTCGCCGGTGGACGGGTCCTGGAAGCGGACGACCACCGCTATCCCGTCGTTCGGGGAGCTCCCGTTGCGCGGCTCCCCCACCCGTTCGATCCGCCCCTTCACCCGTACGGCCCGCTGCGCCTTGGTCAGGCCGGCCAGCGACCGGCCGTACCCGACCAGCGCCACGGCGCCGAACACCCCGCACCACAGGGCCAGGATTCCGTGCCAGTTCATGTGCGCCCCGCTCCCGTCCGTCCTGTCCGTGGTTCAGTGCGCCGAGGTGCGCCGCAGCACCCGGCCCTGTCCGTCCGCCTCCAGCACGGCGGCGCCCCCGGGCCCGGCCACGGTGACCGTGATGGTGACGGGGCCGTTGGTGCGGAGGACGGTGATGCTCCAGGCCTGCGGGGCGTGGACGCCGAGGGTGGTCCTGGCCTCGTCGACCAGGGCCGGGAACCGCTCGTAGGGCAGTGACAGCGGATCGAACTCCCGGGCCTTCGAGTCGGTCGAGGAGAACGTCAGCGCCAGCAGGCTGTCCGTCACCTGCAGGGTCGTCACCGGGCCCGCTTCGCCGTTCCGCGTCAACGAGTTGACGGCCCGCCCCAACTCGCCTTCGTCGAGGAAGGACTGCCCGGGGCCGAGCACGACGGTGCCGGACCCGGCCGTCACCACCTTGGTCGACCACGACGAGGAGGCGGAGGCCGAGGCCGAGGGGCTCGCGGAGGAGGACGGCGGGCCGGCGGGTTCGTCCTCGAACAGGTCCACCCGGAACAGGAGGACGACGGCCGCCGCGGCGAGCAGCAGACCGAGGAACCCGAGGAAGGGGACGGCGCAGCTGTCGGACGGTTCGCTCACCTTGGTCGAGGCGGGCGCGGAGTCGAGCAGTGCCCCGGCCGCCCGCTCCTCCCACTCCGGGGTCGGCCGCTTCACGATGCGCACGGCTGCCGGCCGGTCCGGCGGGTAGCGGACCACCAGGACGCCGCGCGGCCGGTAGTCGGGGAGGTCGGCGACGTGGATGTCCTGGGTGAACTCCGCCCGGAACGCGGGGCCTTCGTCCGGCACGACGGTGAGGTCGAACCGCACCGCCCGGTCGGTCACCTCGCCCGTCGGGACGTCCAGGCTCTCGATCATCGCGAGCGCCGTCCGCGGGACGACGGCCGCCTCCCGGGCCCGTCGCGGCAGGCCGGCGAGGAGGAGCAGCAGGCCGTAGGCGATGGGAAGGCCCAGGCCGGCGACGAACAGCGCCGGCTCGTCGACGACGACGCCGACGACCATCGCGGCGAGCGATCCTCCGATCACGCCTCCGGTCAGGAAGCCGCGGGCGAGGGCGACCGGCGTGTTGCGCGTGGGCGGCGCACCGGTGGTGATCGTCATACCGGTGATTGTGCCGGGCGGGAGCGACGGCGGACAGGCCCGGAGCCGACAAGCTTGCGCCGTCCCAGTGAAACGCCGGAATCGGTCGGGGCGTCCCGCGTGCCGCCGGCCCAACCGGCCCGCCCTGCCCCTGACTTCACGGCGGACCGGCTCCGACCGGCCGGCCCGTGAACCCCCGAACACCCGAACCAGGAGCAGCAGTGCGAATCCCCCAGAAGCCCGCCGTCGTCCTCGCGGCCGCCGTCGCCCTCGCCGGCCTCACCGCCCTCGGCGGCGGCCCGGCCACGGCCGCCCCGCGGGACCCGGTCGCCGTGTCCCTCCAGGTGTCGAGCGACGGCACCAACCTCGACGAGTACGAGGGCGGCGAGGTCTGGACCCGGGACGCCCGACTCACCTTCCAGGACTGGGTGATCAGCCAGCTCGACGACGGAAGCTTCCGCATCAAGGGCACCCACTACGACCGGTGCGTCACCGACAACGGTGTCGGGAACCCCGTGACCCTGAAGGGTTGCAACGCGAACGACCCCGCCCAGCGGTGGATCTTCGACATCGGCTCCGAGCGCACCGTCGTCGAGAGCGTCAAGGACCGCCGCACGGGCCTCCAGGCCAACGGTCCGAACCAGCCGGTCACCCTGGAGCCGCTGGACGACAACCCGGCCCAGGAGTGGACGCCGTACCAGAAGTGACGGAGGGTTCCCCCGCCGCGGCCCGCCGCCGAACGGTGCCGAACGGTGCCGAACGGCGTCGAACAACGCCGAACGGCGTCGGGGCCGGGCCGCGGCCGCGCCGCCGTCAGTCGTACACGGCGGTGAAGTCCCGGCCGAGCGCGGCGTACCGGTCCAACTCGTCTTTCGTGACAAGTCGTCATGGTCGGCGGATCACCTGTTCTAGGATCCTGGGGCACTTCGGACAGCGCGTCGCTCCGTCCGAGCCGCACTTCCTCAGCAGACCACGTGCCCGGCGTTCGGGACAGGAGAGCCGGGTTCCCATCCTTCGATGCGGAGGCTTGACCATGAGTCGAACGGGTACGCGTCCAAGAGTCCTCATAGTCGGGGCGGGCCTGGCCGGCACCGCCACGGCCATCCGGCTGCTCTGCTTCGCGCGCAGACCGCTGGAGATCGTCCTGCTGGAACGACGCTCCGACTACCGCTCGGCGGGCGTCGCCTACCACCGGGACGGCAACCCCTGGGACTACGTGTTCAACATCCAGGCGGGCCGGATGTCGGTGTTCCGCGAGGACGTCCTCGACTTCGTCCGCTGGGCCAACCACGAGGCCGACCGCAGCGGCTGGCCGGAGCCCTGGGCCGGGCTCCGGTTCGTCGAGCAGGGGCCGGCGCCCCGGCGGATCTTCCAGGACTACCTGAGCGACCGGCTGGCCGAGGCGAGGCGCGAAGCGCTTCCCGGTGTCGTGCTCGTCGAAGCGGAGGGCGAGGCGGTCGACCTGGAAGTCCGGCCCACCGGAGTCGATGTGACGATCGAACAGTCGTCGGGCCGCGGGGGCGAAGCCGACCGGAGCCCGGAGGTGACCGTGCTCCGCGCCGACCAGGTCGTCCTCGCGACCGGCCTCGAACTCCGGGAGCCGGTCTTCGCCTCCGAGGTCCGCACCCACGCCTCCTTCGTGCGGAACCCCTACTCGGCGGCCGGAATCCGCAAGCTCGTCTCGCTCCCGTCCGAGTCGACGGTCGCCATCGTCGGCTCCGTGCTGAGCGCCTACGACTCGGCGGGCCTGCTGCTGCGCCAGGGCCACACCGGGAGGATCCATCTGATCTCCAGGACCGGGACGATGTTCCGGACGTACCCCGGCGGCCACGAGCACGGGGTGCTGCGCCTGCCCTGTCCGAAGACGCTGCTGGAGCCGTACCGGAACCGTGAGGAGTTCCTCGTCCGGATCCGGGCCGAGTGGGACACGGCGTGCTCGACGGTCGTCCGGGAGCATCCCGACGTCTCCCCGGTGGTGGTCGCCGAGCGGGTGGTCAAGGCGTGGGAGCCGCACCTCCCCGAGGCCATCGAGCGCATCCCCACCGCGGAACTGCGGGGCCTGCTGGACGAGTTCGGCACCGCGCTGGCCGCGCTGCGGGTCGGGGTGCTGGAGTACACGATGGCGGTCGTCGAGCGCGCCCTGCACGCGGCGGACGGAGCGGTGCGGCTGGTCGTCGGCAAGGTGGAGGCGGTCAGGCCGGCGGAGTCGGGCCGGCTGGCCGTGTCGGTCGCCTCCCCGCAGGAGGAGCACACCATCGAGGCCGACCTGGTGGTGTCCAACTTCGGCCGGGAGTCGGACTACAGCAGGGTCGACCGGCCGCTCTGGCGGAACCTCCTGCGGCGGGGGATCGCGGAGCCCCACGCGCGCACCGGGCGCGGCCTGGAGGTCGACGGACGGGGGGTGCTGCTGGGCCCCGGCGGGGTGGCGGGCCCGGTGTCCGCGGTCGGCGCGCTGCGCGAGGGCGACGAGATCGTGCGGAACGGCCGGACCGGTGCGTTCACCTTCAATCTCGCTGCCATCAAGAACCATTCGATCGCGGTAGCCGCGCACGTGATCGAGCAACTGGAAGTGGAAGAGGACGTTTCGGCTCGGATCGCGGAGCGGAGTTCGGCTCGGACTTCGGAGTGGACTTCGGTGGGCAGTCCGGCTCGAAGCACGGCCGGAAGCACGGCCGGAAGAACGGCCGAAAGCGTGGCCGGTCGCCGCGGGGGTGTCGGCAATCTGGAGGAAGCGGCCCGGGGGGAATTCGAGGACGCTGTGGTACTGGAGGCCAGGAGATTGGCCTCGCGCGGTCGAATTGAACGGAACCTGCTCGATTCCCGACTGGACGCCTGTATCCGGTCCATGGGTGAACGTCCGGCCGCTGCGGTGGATGCCGCCCGGTACGACCGCCTGATGAGGGCGGTCGTCAACCGGGCCGCGGTCGAACGACTCACCGATGTCTCCGTGACACCACGACAACTGCGCCGACAGCTGGGAATGGCGACCGCCGAAGAACAGGAGGAATAGGTGGACGGGCGACGGATTCAGGGATCCCTGCTGACCGGTGGTGCACAGAGCGAAGTGCGGGGCACCTGCAACCGCACGAGACATCCGCTCGAGGGATCCATCCTCGTCGCCCCTTCCCTCGACGCCGGCCTGTACGAGGCGATCGTGGCGGCGCGCGCGGTGGTCTGCGGTTCGGGCGGGCTGACCGGCCACATGCAGTCGCTCTGCCGGGGCAGGGGAATTCCCGTGCTCCGCGTCGACGAGGCGGACCTCGACGACCTGGTCGGCGAGGCGGTGCTGGACCTCGACGGCGAGTCGATCGTCGTCGAGTCCGGTGCGGGCGCCGGGGCCGACGCGGACGCCGGGGCCGGGGTCCCCTCGCCGGCCGACCTCGGCGCGGCGTGCGCGGTCATCGCGGACCTCCAGGACATCAGCGCGATCAACTCCTGCGGGCCGGACGCGAAGCGGGTCGACTGCTTCTTCATCCGGGAGGAGTTCCTCTGCCTGGCGGCGGGCCTGAGTCCGCTCGACTCCCTGGAGGGCGGCCCGGCCGAAGCGGCGGTCTACGGGCGGGCGCTCGCCGACCGGCTGTGCGCCTTCACCGAGGCGCTGCTGCCCGGCCAGCGGCTGATCCTGAGGATGCTCGACCTCCGCTCCGACCACGCCGCCAGCGTCACCGAGCTGGCCCCGGTCGCGGTCGAGCCCAACCCCGAGCTGGGCCTGCACGGCGCACGCTGGCTGCTGGGGTCGACCGCCTACCGGGAGGCGTTGCACGCCATGCTCGGCTCGCTGCGCGAGCGGCTCGGCGACGGCGCGGGCCGGGTGCACCTCTCCGTCCCGTTCCTCAACGACGCGGAGGAGTTCGCCCAGCTCAGGAAGCACCTCGAACTGCCCGCCGGGGTGCCGCTGTCCGCGTTCATCGAGACACCGGCGGCGGTGCACGCCACGGCGGAGATCTGCGCCGCCGGCGCCAGCGAACTGTTCGTCGGGGTGAAGGACCTGGTGCAGTTCTACCTGGCCGCGGACCGAGGCAACCACCTGGTGGCGGAGTCCTACCAGACCCGGCACCCGGCCGTCCTGGACGGGCTGCGCAGGGTGGTGGAGTCGGCCCGCGCCGCGGGGACCCCGGTGAAGGTGTTCGCGCTGGGCACGGACCTCGCCCACTACCTCGCCCACGTGCCCACTCCGGACGGCTACATGATGTGCACCGCCGAACTCCGGCAGCTGGTGCTCGACTCGCGGCCCTGACCGGGCGGGGGGGGGGGGGGGGGGGCCCGCCCCCCCGAACCAAAGCGGCCCGCGCGCCTCTCCCCCCCCTCCCCCTCTCTCGCCCACCCCATCC
>NZ_JBHVJT010000083.1:34703-45271 GCF_042798815.1 Kitasatospora sp. NPDC057738
GGAGAGCGGACGCTAACGCCAAGCTCCGTGGAGTGGGTGTGGCTTTGGTTGCCTGTCGGGGGGGGGGGGTGGGGGTGGGCCCCCCCCCCCCCCCCGCTGCGAGGTCGGGCGCGGATACTACAACTCTATTGTCATAGACAAGAGTTGATCGGTGCTCCATCCATTTCAGTGAATCTGACGTCTCATCAGTTTCGTTTCGCCCGCCGTGATCAAGGATGCGAACAGTATCCGTCACGGAAGGGTGGTTCGCATGACCAGCGTCAGTGGAGAGCCGATCCCGGCGATCACCGAGGCCACGCTCGCCGACGTCGCCGACAACGGACTCCGGGGGCCCGGCACCACCGTCAACCAGGCCGTCATCGACCTCGGCAACGCCCTGCAGGCGGCCGCCCAGGGCGACGGGACGGTACAGCTCCCGCCGGAACTGGCCGAGCTGGTGGCCAAGGTGCGGCAGATCGCCGACGTCGACGTCACCGGGATCGAGGTGGAGGAGGACATCCGCCTGTCGGCGTTCCGCATCAGGCTGAGGGGCGACGAGCCGCGCCCGGTCGTGATCGTGCCGGCCGGCTGGAACCCGCTCGGCTGGCTGCCCTTCGTCTACGGCTACATCAAGCTGGCGCTGCGCGGCTACCACGTCCTGGCCTACACCCCGCGGGGCCTCGGCTACCCGGGCTGGATCTCCACCTCCGGCGGCCGCGTCGACGTCGCCGGGCCCGCCGACTGGGCCGACGGGGCGAAGGTGATCACCCACGCGGAGGGCTGGTGCGAACCGCGCAAGGTCGGCTTCCTCGGTGTGTCCTACGGCTCCGGGATCAGCCAGCTGGTCGCCGCGCACGACCCCGACGAGCGGGTGGCCGCCGTGGTCGCGCTGAGCACCTGGGGCAACCTGGCCACCAGCCTCTACGACAACGACACCCGGCACCTCAAGGCCGTTGAACTGCTGGTCGGCTTCACCGGCGGGGAGAGGCAGGACAAGTTCGACGCGGAGACCCTGGACATCCTCGACAAGTTCGACCAGAACCGCGACCTCGACGACGTGATCGCCTGGGGCAACAGGCGCTCCCCGGAGACGTACATCGGCGAGACCAACCGGCTGGGCATCCCGACCTTCGTCTCCAACACCTGGCACGAGACGCTCTTCCCGGCCTCCTCGGTGATCGACGTCTACAACCGGCTGACGGTGCCCAAGCAGCTGAACCTGTGGATCGGCGACCACGGCGCGCCCGAGGGCGCCGGCATGTCCGGCCTGCTGACCCACCTGCCGTTCCCCGGTCTGGCGGATCCCCTCCGGGAGGCCTACGAATTCCTGGACCACCACCTGCTGGGCGCCGACAACGAGGCGCCGAACCGCAAGCAGGTGACCAGCCAGGTGATGTTCACCTACAGGACCAAGCCCGTGCTGGGCGGCGGCAACCGGATCACCGAGGCCGCCCGCCGCGAGTCGCGCGACTCGTGGGCGGACGTCACCACCGGCGAGGAGACGTGGTACCTCACCGGTGTCAACGGCGACGGTGACGGCGCGCTGGCCGACAAGCAGAACGACGGCTGGTCGCGGAGCTTCACCGCGGGCGTGGAGACCAGGGCGACGGCGGTGGACGCCGTGATGGACACCGGCCAGAAGGAGTGGACGGGCAACCCCCGGAAGTACGTGCTGCCCGAGTTCGAGCGGGAGAACCTGCTGGTCTGGTCGACCGACCCGCTGACCGGGCAGGGGGAGACGGCCCGCCGGATCCGGGGCGCCGCGCAGGTCCGGCTGACCGTGCGCAGCACCGAGGATGCCGCCACCCTGGTGGCCTACCTGTTCGACGTCGCCCCGGACGGTACGGCGCGGATCGTCACCCACGAGCCGTACACCGTGCTCGGTCTGACTCCCGGGAAGGACACCACCGTCGGCTGGACGCTCCAGCCCGCCGCGTACGACGTGCCGACCGGCCACCGGCTGGCGCTGGTCGTCAACAGCCGTGACCAGCTGTACTCCTACGCCGCGGAGCGCGGCACCGTCACCGTCGGCTCGCCGAGCGGCAACGAGTCCCGCCTGGAGCTGCCGCTGGGCTGAACCCCGGAGTCGCCCCCGCGGCACGTCGCCGTCCGGCGGCGGGCCGCGGGGAGTCGAGTGGCGGCGCGGGGACCCCAAGCGGAGGTCAAGGAACCTTGACCTCCGCTTGGGGTCCGCGTCCGCTGATCGCGTGCCAGACTGTGCGCCCCGCAGGCCGATGAGGAGAGTTCGGTGGATCTGGCGCGCCCCCTGATCGAGGACTTCCCCGCCCATCCGGACGGCGACCCGGCCGAGGCCCTGGCCCGCGCCGTCCGTGCCCGCCGCGGCGACCTCGGCCTCACCCTCGGCGACCTCGCCGCCCGGGCGGGCCTCCCGGAGGCCGACGTCCGGGCCGTCGAGGCCGGGCACGCGAGGCCCACCCTGGCGCTGCTCACGGTGCTGTCGCACGCGCTGCGCAAGGAGTAGCGGGGGCGGGCCGCCGTTCAGGCGGGTTCGTAGGAGGTCCGCCGGACCAGGGCGCGGGCCTGCGGCGAGTCCATGGGGTGGGCGAAGAGGTACCCCTGGCCGAGCGGGCAGCCCATGGCGGCGAGCAGGTCGCGCTGGTCGGCGTGCTCGATGCCCTCGGCGATCACCTGGACGCCGAGGGTGTCGGCGATCCGGGTGATGCCCTCGACCAGGGCGTACTGCTGGGGCGAGTGGCCGAGGCCGTCGATGAAGGACTTGTCGATCTTGAGCAGGGAGATCGGGAACTCGCGCAGGTAGGACAGCGAGGAGTAGCCGGTGCCGAAGTCGTCGATGGCGATGCCGACGCCGAGGCCGGACAGGGTGGCCATGTCGGCGTGGATGCGGTCGTCGCGGCGCATCAGCACGGACTCGGTCAGCTCCAGCACCAGCGTGTGCGGGTCGATGCCGGTGGTGGCCAGGGCCCGGCGGACCACGTCCACGAACCCGGCGTCGCGGAACTGCCGGGCCGAGACGTTGACGTTGACCCGCAGCGGCGGCCGGCCGGCGGCGGAGCGGACCGCCGAACTCGCGGCGTGCCAGGCCGCGACCTCCTGGGCGGCGCGCTCCAGCACCCAGGCGCCGAGCGGGACGATCTGGCCGCTCTCCTCGGCCAGGGCGATGAACTCGTCGGGCAGCACCATGCCGCGGCGGTCGTGCGGCCAGCGGACCAGCGCCTCGAAGGCGACCAGGTCCCCCGAGCGCAGGTCGACGATCGGCTGGTAGTACAGCTGGAAGGCCGATTCCGCGATCGCCGAGTCGAGGTGCTCGTTCAGCTCGTGCCGCTCCACCATCCCGGTCTGCAGGGCCGGCCGGTAGTGGCGCCACTGACGGCGGCCGGCCGCCTTGGCGGAGTAGAGCGCGAGGTCGGCGTGGGTGAGCAGCTCGGTCGCGTCCACGCTGTCCTCGGTGGTCGCCACGCCGATGCTGGCCGTCACCCGCACCGCGCCCGACGTGAGCTTGAACGGCTCGGCGAACACCGCCAGCACCCCGGACGCGATGGTGTCCACGTCGGCCGGCCGCCGCGCGTCCTCCACCAGCACCGCGAACTCGTCGCCGCCGAGGCGGGCGGCGGTGTCCGAGGCGCGCAGCGCGGTGGAGATCCGCATCGAGACCGCGACCAGCAGCTCGTCGCCGACCGCGTGGCCCTGGGTGTCGTTGACCACCTTGAAGTCGTCCAGGTCGATGAACAGCACCCCCGTGACGGCCCCGCTGCGCTCGCCCCGGGAGAGGGCGTGGCCGACCCGGTCCAGGAACAGCACCCGGTTGGCCAGGCCGGTCAGCGAGTCGTGGAAGGCCCGGTGGGTCAGCTCGCGCTCCATCTGCCGCTGCTCGGTCACGTCGCGCAGGGTGAGCACCAGGGCGCCCACGGTCGGGTCCGCGCGCAGGTCGTTGAAGCGGACCTCGGCCTCGATCGGGGTGCGGTCCTGGCGCAGCAGCCGCCAGTGCTCGCGCGGCTGCTCCGCCCGGGGCTGGTCGGCCGGCCCGCGCATCCGGGCCAGCGCCTTGCCGACCTCCCGGCTGTCCTCGGGCGGGACCAGGTCGGTCAGCAGGGTGCCGGCCAGGTTCGGGTGGCCGAGCACCGTCTCGGCGGACGGGGAAGCGTAGCGCACGCCGTCGTCGGCGTCGAGGATCAGGATGACGTCGCTGGCGTTCTGCACCAGGGTGCGGAAGTACAGCTCGCTGTTGCGGCGGATGACCTCCCGGCTCAGCACCAACCGCTCGACCGCGAGGGCCGCCTGCGCGGCGAGGATCTCCAGCGAGCTCCAGAGGCTGGTCAGCTCCTGCTCGGTGCCGGTGACGATGAGCGCGCCGATCAGCGGATCGCCGGAGGGGCGCTCGGCGAGGGTGAGCGGGCAGACCAGGGCGTACGGCATGCCGCCGCCGAGGCGGTTGCGCCGGTCGCCGCCGGGCTTCGCGCCGGGCTTGGCAGCGGGCTTGGCGGCGGCCGGCCGCGCGGGGCCGGGCTTGGACGGGCCGGGCTTCGACGAGACGGACGGGGCGGCGTCCAGGCCCAGGGCGGCCACGGGCAGCAGCAGGGTCTCCCGGGCGGCGGCGAGTTCCAGCACCTGCTCGGACGGCGCGGCGTCCTGCGGCGCCTGCCGGGCGGAGCCGCTCCCGGCGTGCCGCACGTGCAGCACGCCCTCCTCGGTCACCGCGAGCAGGGCGACGTGTCCGGCCTCGGCCGGCATCAGCGTCGACGCGGCGGACTGGACGGCGTCCGCGACCTCCTCCACCGTGACGGCCGCGGTCAGCCGGGCGCCCGCCTCGCGCAGCGTCCGCTCGCGGGCGACGGCCTGCCGGCGGTCGGAGACGACCACCGCCAGCCGGGCCAGCACCAGCAGGTAGAGCAGCGCGGAGAACGCGCCGATCACGCCCGCGTTGCCGGTGTTGCCGGCCAGCGCCTCGATGATCAGGATCGCCGGGGCGATCAGCGAGGCGAGGGTGAGCAGCACCAGCCGGGCGGTGCTCAGGTCCGGCTGCTGGGTGGGCACCGGCCGGGTCAGCTCGACCATCGACGGGTGCAGCGCCGCCGCGCCCCAGGCGGTGTAGAAGGCGGCCCAGCCGAGTTCGACGGGCGTGCCGATGTGCCAGGTGCCGTGCAGCTGGACCAGCCCGTACAGCACGTCGGAGACCAGGAGGCCGAGCGAGCCGACGGCGAGCAGCTGCAGCGAGCGGGAGTTGCCCCCGCGCGGGGTCAGCAGGCGCAGCAGCAGGGCGAGCACGACCACGTCGCCGAGCGGGTAGGCGATCGAGACGGCCTTCTGGATCCAGTCGAGGTCCGGGTTCCGGGCGTACGGGAGGATCAGGTAGATCCAGGCGAGCAGGGCCAGTCCGATGGTGGGGATGAGGGCGTCGAGCAGCCCGGCGCGGTCCTGACGGGCCGTGCGCCAGCGGATGAAGCCCAGCACGCCGACCGCGTACAGCACGTACTCGGCGAGGTAGAAGCCGTCCGCGACGGACGGGAACGGGTTGGGCAGGTGCAGGATGTCCAGCTGGACGGCCTGGATCACCTCGCCCACGGTGAAGCTGAGGTTGGCGAGTGCCAGCACGTACCAGAAGCGCGCGTGCGCGGGCCGGTTGAGACGGACCCCGACCACGATCGCGGCGACGCCGCCGAGGCCGATGCCCGTCCACCAGATGATCCGCTGGCTCGGATTCGCGTAGTAGATGCCGGTGAACAGCACCATCCAGAGCAGGTAACAGGCCATCAGGCGTTGGCACCGGCGAGTCAACGAGGCTACCTCCTCCGCGACACCACCCCGCCGGTCGGGCGGGGGAGTTCGGGCGAGGACTGGGCGGGCGAGGCGTACGGGCCGGCCCGGGGCGGGACGGGGTGGGCGCTTTCGCGCAGCAGCGAGGCGTCCGGTGGGGGGTGCGACCGGACGGCCTCGACGGGGCAGGAGTGCGTATAGTCGGAAATGTCGCACTCCCCAGCATTCTGCCGCCACAGCACGAGGTCAAGCCGGTGGACGACGCAGTAGACAGCGCACAGGGCGTACGCACGGATGCGAGCTCCGGCCGTCACGCCGTGGTCCGCAACGACAACGGTCAGTATGCGATCTGGCCCGGGGACTTGACCGTCCCGGCCGGCTGGCGGCAGGTCCACGGACCGGCCGGGCGGGCCGACTGCCGGGACCGGGTGGAACACGAGTGGCGCCCCGCCGAACTTGGCTTCCCCGACGGCGCCCCCGTACGGCGGGCGGCGGCCGGATTCGCCGACACGGTGCACGGACTGTTCCGCGCGCGGGCGGCGCACGACCCGGAGGCGGTCGCCGTCATCGCCGCCGACGCCACGCTGAGCTACCGCGAACTCGACCTGCGCAGCGACCGGTTGGCCGCCGCGCTCCGGTCCCGCGGAGCCGGCCCCGAGCAGGTCGTGCCGGTCTGCCTGGAACGCGGGGCCGGGCTGGTGACCGCCTGGCTGGCCGTGCTCAAGGCCGGCGGGGCCTTCCTGCCACTGGACCCGGCCCACCCGCGGCGACGACTGGCCGGGCTCGTCGAGGACTGCGGGGCCCGGGTGGTGGTCGCGGACGGCGACGGCTTCCCGGGGACCTCCCGGGTACCCGTGCTCGGACCGGGGGGCGGCGGCTCCGGCGAGTTCCTGGGCGACGACGGCGCCGTCCCGGACGACCTCGCCTACCTGATCTACACCTCCGGCACGACCGGCCGCCCCAAAGGCGTGCCCGTCACCCACCGTGCGCTGCTGTTCACCCTCGACCGGATCGTCCACGCCTACCGGCTGCGCCCCGGCGAACGCGTCCTGCAACTGGCCGCGCTGGGCTCCGACACCGCGCTGGAGCAGGTGTTCGGCGCCCTGCTCGCGGGCGCGACCGTCGTGCTGGGCGGCGGCGGGGACGCGGGCGGCACCTGGGCGCCCACCGAACTGGCCGGCCGGCTGCCCGGGCTGGGCCTGGCCGTCGCCGACCTCACCCCCGCCTACTGGCACCACCTGCTCGACCTGCTCCCGCCCGGCGGGCCCGGCCCCCGGGAACTGCGGCTGCTCGTGGTCGGCGGGGACGTCGTGCACGCCGACGACTGCCGCCGCTGCCTGGAACGGCTGCCCGGCGCCCGGCTGCTCAACGCGTACGGGGTCACCGAGGCGGCCGTCACCTCGACGCTCTGCGAGGTCACGGCCGACCTCCTCGGCGGGGGCGCCACCGGCCCGGGCCCGGGGGGACCGGGCGGCTCCGCCGCGCCCGTACCGATCGGCCGGCCACTGCCCGGAGTGCGGGTGCACGTGCTCGACGCCCGGCTGCGCCCCGTCCGGCCCGGGGAGAAGGGGCAGATCCACCTCGGCGGGCCCGGCCTCGCCCGCGGCTACTGGCGGCAGGCCGGGCTCACCGCCGAGTCCTTCCTGCCCGACCCGTACGCGCCGCTGCCCGGCGAGCGGATGTACCGCACCGGCGACGCCGGACGGTGGCGGGCCGACGGGCAGCTGGAGATCCTCGGGCGCTTCGACGACCAGCTGAAGGTGCGCGGGCACCGGGTGGACCCGGCCGAGATCGAGGCCGTCCTGGCCGCCCACCCGGACGTCCGGCAGGCCCGGATCGCGGCCGACGGGGAGGCGGCGGACGGCAGCCGCACGCTCACGGCGTACTACACGCTCGCCCCCGGGGCGGCCGGCGGGGCGCGGGGGATCCGGGCGTTCCTGGCCGAGCGGCTGCCGGAGTACCTGGTGCCGGCCGACTTCGTGCCGCTGGCGGCGATGCCGCTGACGGCGGCGGGGAAGATCGACCGGCGGCGGCTGCCGCAGGCGCCGGTGCGTTCGGTCGGTTCGGGTGGTCCGTCCGGCCCGGCTGATCCGGCCGTTCCGACTGCTCCGGTCGTTCCGGCCGGAGCGGGTGCCTCCGGTGCGTCCGGTGCGTCCGATGCGTCCGATGCGTCCGGTGCGGACGCGGTCGAGGCGGGCGTCGGGCAGCTGTGGGCGGAGCTGCTCGGCGTCGAACACGTCGGCCCGGACGGTGACTTCTTCGCCCTCGGCGGCACCTCGCTGCTCGCGATGGAGATGCTGGCGCGGGCCCGGATCATGTTCGGCATCGACGTCGGGCAGGTGCGGGCGCTCACCCGGGCACTGCTGCGCGAACCCGTCCTGCACGCCTTCGCGGGGACCCTGCGGGCGGCGCGCACGGAGGGCCCCGCGGGCGCCGAACGGGACGCCGGCGTCGACTGGTTCGCGGAGGCCCGGCTCACCGACGACCTCCGGCAGTCCTGGAGCCCGGCGCCCTCCCGGGCCGAGCCCGCCGAGATCCTGCTCACCGGCGCCACCGGCTTCTGCGGCGCCCACCTGCTGCACGCGCTGCTCGCCACCACCCGGGCCCGCATCCACTGCCTGGTCCGCGCGCCCGACGAGGAACACGCGCTGGAACGGCTGCGGGCGGCGCAGCAGCGCTTCCTGCGGCACGACCTCGCCGACCGGCGGGTGGTGCCGCTGGTCGGCGACCTCACCCGGCCCGCACTCGGGCTGACGGACCACCGGTTCGACTGGCTGGCCGGGCACCTCGACGCGATCCACCACCTCGGCGGGCAGGTCAACTTCCTCTACCCGTACCACCAGCTGCGCCGCCCCAACGTCGGCGGCACCCGGGAGGTCGTCCGGCTCGCCGGGCACAGCCGGGGCATCCCCGTGCACTACCTCTCCACCCTCGCCGTCCTGGCCGGCTTCGGCGCGGTCGGCGTCCCGAAGGTCACCGAACGGACCCCGCTCGCCCACCCGGAACGGCTCGGCGTCGGCTACGTCGAGAGCAAGTGGGTCGCCGAACAGCTGCTGCACAACGCGGCCGCCGCCGGCCTGCCGGTCACCGTGCTGCGCACCAACGACGTCACCGGGGACCTCGCGGACGGCGCGATGAACACCGGCACCGAACTGTGCGCGCTGATCGCCTACCTGGCCGACAGCGGGACCTGCCCGGACGTGCAACTGCTGCTCGACTTCGTCCCCGCCGACCGCTTCTCCCGGGCCGTCGCCCACATCGCCGCCCACGCACCGGCCGCCGGCGAGGTCTACCACCTCACCTCCCCGCAGCCGGGCGTCCTCGCCGACCTCGCCGAGCGGCTGCGGGCGCGCGGCCACCGGATCGCCCCACTGCCGTACGGGGACTGGGTGCGGCGGCTGGTCCGGTTCGCCGCCGGGAACCCGACGCACCCGATCGCACCGTTCGTCCCGCTGTTCGTGGACCGCGCGCCGGGGACGGAACTGTCGATCAGCGAGATGTACTTCCGGCCGACGTTCCCGCTGTTCGAGCGGGTCAACGCGGACGCGGCGCTGGCCGGGAGCGGGATCGAACTGCCCCCGGTGGAGGCCGGGTTGATCGACCACTACCTGGCGGGGCTGGAGCGGGAGGGCTTCCTGCGGGCGGCGTCGCCGTGAGCCGTTCCGAGGGGAGCCGTTTCGAGGGGAGCGGTTTCGAGGGGAGCCTTTCCGACGGGAGTCGTTCCGAGGGGAGCCTTTCCGGCGCGAGCCTCTTCGACGCGCTGGGCGGGCGACTCGGCCCCGGCGACGGCCCGGTGGCCTTCGGCGGGTCGCTCGGGCCCGGAGAACTGCTGGCGGCGTACCGGCGCGGGCTGTTCCCGCTGCCGGCGGCGGACGTGTACGCGAGCGCGTACAGCGAGGCGCTGTACGGGGACGCCGTCGAGGCGGGCGAGGTGGCGCTGCTGCCGGGCGGGACGGACCCGTACGCGCTGGCCTGGTGGTCGCCCGACCCGAGGCCGGTGATCGCGCCCGACGGCGTACGGCTCGGGAGGCGGCTGGAGCGGCGGCTGCGCAACCGGTCCTCGTGGTGGACGAGCGCGGACCGGGCCTTCGGGCAGGTGCTGGCGGCGTGCGCCGAGGGGCGTCAGCCGGTCTGGCTCACGGAGGAGTTGGCGGCAGCGCTGATGGAGCTGCACGGGCTGGGGGCGGCGCACAGCGGCGAGGTGTGGGAGGGGGAGGAGCTGATCGGCGGCGTGTTCGGGGTGGTGGTCGGCCCGGTGCTGAGCCTGGACTCGATGTTCCACCGCCGTCCGGACGCCGCCCGGGTCGCCGTCGCCGACCTCGGGGCGAGGTTCGGCGCGGCGGGCGGGCGGCTGCTCGACGCGCAGTGGGACGGGCCGCACGTGCGGAGCCTCGGGGCGGAACCGATGGCGCGCTCGCGGTACCTCGCCGAGCTCTGGGGCGAGGGCGAGGGCGAGGACACGGACGGGGGCGCGGGCAGGGGCGCGGGCGGGGTCGGTGCGCTGGACGGGTCTCCGCTGCCGGCGGCGCGGCTGGGGCGGGGCCCGGTTCGCCCGGCTGATCCGTCCACTCTGACGGACCTCGGATGACCTGCGGTTAAACCTGATAGGTCCGCCTTTTTTGGCCTGTCTTCGACAAACTTATTCCTCGTCAGTAACATGACGCCGCGTGTTCAAGAGCTCCATAGGCAGGGCCGCCGGCCCCGCCGTCCTCACCCTCGTCCTCGCCGGGGCCGCCGCGTGCGGGCCGACCAGCCCCGGTACCTCCCAGGCCGGTGCCGCACCGGCCGCCGCAAACGTCGCCGAACCGGCCGCGACCGCCGCCAGGGGCAGCCCAGCCGCCGCCCCGCCCGCCGGC
>NZ_JBHVJT010000084.1:0-1716 GCF_042798815.1 Kitasatospora sp. NPDC057738
CGGGAGCCGGTGACGGTGAAGCGGACCTCGATGTGACAGTCGTCGGGGGCGTCGGAGTGCTGGACGGCGTTGGCGAACAACTCGCCGAGCAACAGTTCGGCGGTGTCCGAGTACCGGTCCCCGGCGGGGAGGGCGGAGAGGTACGCCCGGAGCAAGTACCGGGCCAGCGGCGTGGACTCGATACGGGAGTCGAGGCGCGCGACGAACATGCGGGGGCGATGAGAAGTGAGCATGGGGCACCTCGAAGAGGCGGAACAGGTGGTCATGAGCTCGTGGCCGCCTGAGGACAAGGCGAAGCCAGGGGTAGCTGCATCCATTGAACGGTCCGGGAGTTGCCCCGAACCAGAGCGGAAGATGAGCACCTTTCAGGCATAATCGACGCACTACCCCGCCTGACCTGGGGCCCTTCGAACCGAGCGGGGGCGATTGTGACTCCGAGGAGGAAGCGACTCGCGCAGCGCCGAAAGGCACTGGGCTACAGTCAGGAGGCATTCGCCGCCGAACTGGGAGTGGCAGTCTCCACGGTCACCCGCTGGGAGGCCGGCGCGACCAATCCCCAGGGGTTCGTACACCCCAAGATGGCAAAGGTCCTCAGGGTCACCCCCGAGAGCCTGGCGGACCTCCTCGCACCAGAGGTGACAGCCCCTGACCGTTCGGTGGTCTACGCCGCTGCCCCACCTCTTGGTGATACTGACGACATGAAGCGCCGCGACGTCCTGAGTCTGCTCGCCGTGACCGGAGCGCTCATCGCCCTGCCCGATACCGAAAGGCCCTCGCCCCGATCCGGCGTGGCCACGTCCCTGACAGAAGTCGGGCCGGAACTGAACACGCACCTCTGGAAGCTGTTCGGGCTCTCCGACTCCAAGCAGGTCGTGTACCCGATGGTCAAGCACCAACTGGCTCTCCTGGCGAAGGGGCTGGGGGAAAGCCAGAGCGATGCCTCGCGCCAGCAGCTCTGTGCGCTGGTGGGAGATCTATATCAGCTCGCGGGTGAGATCTTCTTCGACGCCAACCGCTACACCGACGCGGCGCAGTGCTACACACTCGCCGCCAGCGCAGCCAGGGAAGCCAGCGCTTTCGACCTGTGGGCTTGTGCACTGACGCGGCACGCCTTCGTGGAAGTCTACGAACACCGTTTCGCTGTCGCGACTCCGATTCTGGCAGTGGCCTCTCAGGTCGCAGAACGAGGAGACAGCCAGCTCTCAACCCGGTACTGGGTCGCGGCGGTCCAGGCGGAGGCATTTGCAGGCCTCGGCGACCTTGAAGCAACCGAACGAGCACTGGGCGCCGCCGAGCAGGTACACGATCTGTCCGGCCACCTGCACAATGGCGGTTGGCTTCGGTTCGATGGTTCACGTCTCGCCGAGGAACGCGGCACCTGCTATCTCGCACTCGGCCGCCCGGATCTGGCGGAGCAGGCACTGACATCCGCGCTCTCCCAGCGGCTCTCGCTGCGTCGCAGAGGCGCGGTGGTCGCGGAGTTGGCCGCGCTGAGCGTCGAGCGCGGTGATCTGGATCAGGCGAGTCATTACACTCACGCTGCTCTGGAGTTGGTCGACCAGACCGGCTCGGGCTACATCGGCAGGAAGTTGCAGGCGGTCAGGAGCCGCCTCGTTCCGCTCGCGGCCGATAGTCGCGCCTCAGCCCTGTACCAGCAGATTTCGGCGCTTGACAACGTCGCCTGACGAAGGAGCAATTCATGCCGTCCGACGGGCA